>JALZNB010000565.1 GCA_030857905.1 Actinomycetota bacterium | reverse complement strand
GGACGAGGCCGATCAGGTCTTCCGGCGGCGTGGTTTTGACCAGGAATCCGCTCGCACCCGCCCGCAACGCCCGGACCACGTACTTGTCGGCGTCGAAAGTGGTCAGGGCGACGACGGCGGGTGGATTGTCCAGCTGTCCGATGCGTTCGATCGCGGCCAACCCGTCCACACCCGGCATCCGCAGGTCCATCAGGACCACGTCCGGCCGATGCCGGATCACCGCCTCCACCGCCGCGGCACCATCATGTGCCTGCTCGACCACCTCGAGATCGTTCGCTGAACTGAGGATGGTGCACAGGTGGGCACACACCATCGGTTCATCGTCGACGATCACGACACGGATCGGGGCGGGGGACATCTACGAACTCTCGGCAGCGGGTACGTAAGCGGGCAGTATGGCATCGACCTCGAATCCGCCGCCGGGACGCGGACCGGCGTTCAGGTGCCTGCCGACCAGTTCGACACGGTGGCGCAGTCCCCGCAATCCGGTGCCCGATCCAGTGCTCGACAGCCCGTTGTCGAGGGTATGTGCGGGCGGCAAGTTTCGGATCGTCACCCGGACCCGGTCTCCGGTGTAGCGGATGTGCACCTTCGTTGGCGCACCTGGGGCGTGCTTGCGAATGTTCGTCAGTGACTCCTGCACCACTCGATAGGCCGTCCGCCCCACCGTGGGCGAGGTGAGCGACCGGTTGCCTTCTTCGACCAGTTCGACCGGCACACCGACCGATTCGGACTCGGACACCAGGGTCGACAGGTCCGGTACGGCGACAGGTGTGCCGTCGGACGAGTTCTCCCTCGGCCCTCCCTGCTCGGCGTCGTTGCGCAGCACCCCGACGAGCTCGCGCAACTCGTTGAGTGCCTCGCAACCCGCCTGACGTAAACCCTCCGCGGCCGTTCTGGTGTGCTCGTCCGGCGCTGTCACCCCCAGCGCACCCGCGTGCAACACCATCAGGCTCACCCGATGTGTCACGACATCGTGCATTTCCTCGGCCAAGCGGACCCGTTCGTCGGTCCTGGCCTGCTCGGTCAGCAGGTGTTGTTCACGTTCGGCCCGCTCGGCGCGGTCGGTGAGTGCCTGCACCATCCCCCGATGTGTCCGGATGTAGAGCCCGATCAACGCGGGCACCACGATCGTGAACACCATGCCGAGGACCACGTCCGACGACCATTCCCAGGGCCGCGCCACCACTGCGGCGAGCACACCGACCATCGTGGGTCCGACCACCGCGCCCGCGTGGATCATGACGTTGTAGGCGTACACCATCGCGGTCAGCGAGATCCAGGGATCGTTCGGATTGAGTTCCGGAAACCACTGGCTGGTGGGGAACGCCATCAACAGGATGTAGCAGGCGGCGAGTGCGATCGAGGCGATCATCAGCGTGACCGGGTACCACTTGCGCACCACGAGCAGACCCATCAAGGTGACGTTGACCGCCAGGTCGAGCCAGCTCGGCCACGTGGTCGGCAGGCCCTCGAAGGCGTAGGCCAGTACGTGCACGACCGCCAGGACGACGATCGGCATCATGTAGTAGAACGATTCGCGCCGTGAGCGCCACAGTGGCTCTTTCACGGTTTTCACGCTACTCAACCGGAGTGTGTCGTGGCTGATCTCGCATCTAACGTGGACTCACACTCGCAACCAAAGTTGCATGAGGCCCCCACTTTCCGCGCTAGCGCACCCACCCCCCATGGTGGTCGACTATGGACATGACCGGGGGAACCGAAACTCTGCGCCTACGCCCGCCACGCAATCCGGTGGAGCGCCGCGCGATCACATGGTGGGCGACTCAGGCCCTGATCGGTTGGGGACTGATCGCCGTTGTCCTCGCCATTCTCGCTCTGGTGATTCCGCCCGCGCGGCTGTGGTTGGTGCTCGGCTTCGCGGTCATCGCGCTGGTCGGCGTGGTCGACGGTGTGTTCGTGTCCCGACTGCGCTATCGCGTCCACCGCTGGGAGGTCACCGAAGACGCGGTGTACGCGCGCAGAGGTTGGTTCTGGCAGGAATGGCGCGTCGCGCCGATGTCGCGCATCCAAACTGTCGACACCGTGCGAGGTCCGCTGGAACAGCACTTCCGGCTGGCCACGGTGACGGTGACCACGGCATCGGCCCAGGGTGCCATCAAGATCGAGGGCCTCGACCACGAGCATGCCGCCGAGTTGGTCGAGCAGCTCACCGCCGTCACCCAGGCGACGCCGGGAGACGCGACATGAACGAGGTCCCCTGGCAGCGACTGGACCGGCGCACGGTTCGGGTCACCGCCCTGATCATGCTCGGTGTCGCGCTGGGTGTGGGCATCCCGATATCCATTGGGCTGCTTCGTTCGGGTACCTCTGTTCTCGTTGTCGCGGCGTTCGTCGTGCCCGCGGCGGCGTTGTTGATCGGTGGCGGTGCCTCTCTCGACTTTCTGCGCTGGCGGCATACCCACTATCGGCTCACCGATAAGCGGGTGGAGGTCCAGCATTCGTTCGTGGTGCGCAAGCTCAAGTCCGTGCCCCGCGAGCGTGTCCGCAGCGCCGACATCGATGCCAACCCGCTACACCGCAGCTTCGGCCTAGCCAAGGTGAAGATCGGTACGGGCAGCAGGAGAAGTCCGGCGAGGTACTCGGCTTCCAGGTGTCGGAGTGGTTCGGCGCGCAGGGCGCGGTGATCGCCATGGTCGGTGCCGTGTTTGATGACCTTGCCCTGGTGCCGATGATCGCCGTGCTCGTGGTGATCGGTACCGTCGTTGGCGTTGTCAGCTCCTTGGGATTGTTCGTCGAGTACCGGCTCACCCGGGAGTCCAGCAGTCTCCTGATGCGTCGCGGATTGTTGACCACACGGTCGCTGAGTCTGGAGGAATGCAGGCTCCGGGGGATCGAGGTCGTGGAACCCCTTGGTACCAGGCTGGCCGGTGCGGGCAGGCTCGATGCTGTCGCGAGTGGACTCACGGTGTGAGACAGCGAAGGCCACAGCCAACCTCGAACGTTGCTCCCGGTTGCGCCGTTGCCCTATGCGCGCCGGGTGGCGCCTGGGATCCTGCGTGAAGCTGTCGTGCCTACCGAGGCGCTCCGGCTGACTTCACATCCGCGTGCCGCTCGGCGTCGCAGGCTCGGTTGGGCGCTGGGTGAATTAGGTCACTGATGTTGAGCTATGCGAAGCGGGTCGACACCGCCGTCACGATTGGGAGGTGGTGTGCCTCACCGGACCGATCCTTTGGCAACCTGATCTCCGTTCCTCTCAGCCGACACAGGCTGACTGCGATCGGGGCGGGGAGGTCGCGGTGAACGTGAGAATCGCCTGTCTCCCACTGTGTAGGCTGCCTGGCGAGATGAACGCGTATACGACCTTTGTCGCCTTGGGGGACTCCTTCACCGAGGGTATGTGTGACGACCGGCCCGACGGCACGTGTCGGGGTTGGGCCGACCTCGTCGCCGAGCGCTTGGCCGCGGAGACGCCCGGTTTCCGTTACGCGAATCTGGCGGTGCGGGGGAAGTTGCTTCGCCAGATCGTCGACGAGCAGGTCGCGGTGGCCGCCGCGATGCGGCCTGACCTGGTCAGCCTTGTCGGTGGCATGAACGACGTGATGCGGCCCGGCTGTGACCTCGATGCCGTCGCGGGGCGGCTCTCCACGGCCGCGGAGACGTTGGCGGGGGCCGGGGGTCAGCTCGTGCTGTTTCGGGTGATCGATCCGACGGCGCGGATGCGGGGCAGCGCCCGGTTGCTGCCGCGGATCGCCCGGCTGTTGGCCGTGGTGGACGAGTTGGCTGTCCGGCATCAGGCCGTGGTCGTGGATCTTTTCTCCCACAAGGTGTTCGACTCGCCCGCGTTGTGGGCTGATGATCGGATCCACCTCAACACGGAGGGACACCGACGGGTGGCTGAGGCCGTGTTGCAGGCGCTGGGCAGGCCCGTTGAGTTCGACTGGACGGCCCCGGTCGACGTGCTGCCGTCTCCGTGGCACGCGAAGGTTCGGGCGGATGCGCGGTGGATGCGGATGCACGCGGCGCCCTGGATCGGGCGGCGGCTGCGGGGTCGGTCCTCCGGTGACGGCCGCGTACCCAAGCGCTCCGACTTGTCCGAGTTCTAGAACTTCGGGGCAGGTGTGGCACTGGACTGGGAGCGAACCGTTTCGTCGAACAGTTGACCCTGTCCCAGCGCCCGCCGGGTGAGCGCTGGGACAGGCAACCCGGTTCAGCGCCACCGGCGCGGGGACACCGGGGCGGCCACGGCGTTGCATGACCGTACGACCGCGCGCTCTCGTGGTCGTCCACACGGGCACCACCGGTCCTTACCCGGCCGAGGTGATCAGTTCCTGACCGCGCAGCAGGGCCCGGATCTCCGCGACCGCGGCGCGACCAGCCCGGGTGGCGCCGATCGTGCTGGCGGAGGGGCCGTACCCGACGAGGTGAACGCGGGTGTCTTTGGCGACCCGCGTGCCCGTCATGACGATGCCACCGCCAGGTGTGCGCAGGCGCAGCGGAGCGAGATGGTCCAGTGCGGCCCGGAAACCGGTCGCCCACAGGATCGTGTCGGCTTGGACGTGTTTGCCGTCGTTCCAGGACACACCGTCCGAGGTCAACCGGTCGAACATCGGGTGACGTTGGAGGATGCCTCGATCGCGGGCCTCGACCACGTCAGGTGTCAGTGTCAGCCCGGTAACGCTGACGACACTCTCCGGGGGTCGGCCGACGGCGACGGCCTCTGCGACCCGAGCGACCGCCGCGCGGCCGTCTTTGATGGTGAACGGCCCTTCGTGCCACCGGGGTGGACGGCGGGTGACCCAGGTGGTCATGGCGGCGAATTCGGCGATCTCGGCGAGCGCTTGCACGGCCGAGGAGCCCCCGCCGACCACGACGACGCGCTGGCCGGCGAATTCAGCGGGGCCGACGTAGTCGACGGTGTGCAGTTGCCTGCCGCGGAAATCGCCTGGGTAGTGCGGCCAGAACGGTTTGTCCCATGATCCCGTCGCGTTGACGACTGCGCGGGCAGACCAGTCGCCGTCGTCGGTTGACACCAGCAGCCGAGTCCCCAGGTCGGTGACCGCCTTGACCGCGACCGGCCGTCGCACCGGTAGCGCGAATTCGTGTTCGTAGGACTCGAAGTACGCCGCGACGACCTCAGACGCGGGGCGGTCGGGGTCGGCGTGCGCCAACGCGAGCCCAGGCAGGTCGTGGATGCCGTGCACCTTGCTCAACCGCAGCGACGGCCAGCGGTGTCGCCATGCCCCGCCGGGCCCGGGGTTGGCGTCCAGGACGATGTGATCCATCCCTGACCGGCTCAGGAAGTAGGCGCTGGACAGGCCCGCCTGCCCCGCCCCGATCACGACGACATCCACCTCGGTGGTCATGTATGGCATAACGCCGTCGCCCGGTGGACCTTCCCGTGGTCCGGGTCGGATCGGTCACATCGACGCTCGCCGCTCCAGGTAGGTCGCGTCCGGTTCGGTGAAACCGAAGGCGCGGTACAGCTCGTGCGCGTCGTTGGTGTGCAGCATCCAGCGGAATTTCGCGCCTGGTCCCTCGTCGATCATTGTGCGTACCAACGCCTTGCCGAGCCCGTGTCCGCGCGCCGCCGCGATCACGTAGACGTCCGCGAGGTATGCCACCGCCATCCCGTCGGACACCGCTCGGGCGAACCCCACCTGTGCGCCCGTCGCGCGGTCGTAGGCTCCGATCAACCGCCATGCCGACGCGAGCTGGGCTTCCCATTGCGCGCGAGTCCGCCACGTGCCCCAGTAGGCCTCGGTCGACAGGAACGCCCAGACCGCGTCCGTGTCGATTCGGGCCCGGTCGTCGTCGAGTTCGTAGCCGCTCATGTCCCGCAACCTATCCACGATTGGGGTAGTGGTCGACCAGATTTGGACCGTACGCTGCGAAGATGGTCGAGTCATGGGATGTACTGGTTATCGGTGGCGGGATGGGCGGCGTCTCGGTGGCCTATGAACTGGCCGCGAGTCGGTCGGTGCTGCTGGTCGAGGCCGAGCCGATGCTGGCCCAGCACACGACCGGCCGGTCCGCGGCGGTCTATCTGCCCACTTTCGGCGGCCCGGTCGTGCGGGCGCTGACGAAGGCGAGCCGTACCCGGTACGAGGAGTTCTCGGCGGAGGCGCAACTGCTCACTCCTCGGGTATCCCTGTGGACCGCGACCGATGACGCCGGTGAGCGGCATGTCCAGCGGATCATCACCGACGGCGGAGCGGAGAGTGTCGACAACGCGCGGGCGATCGAGCTGTGCCCGGTGTTGCGCCCGGATGTGCTCCGCTCGGCCGCTCTCGACGCGGGCACGATGGACATCGATGTCATGGCCCTGCACCAGATCTACGTGCGTGGCCTGAAGTCCAGGGGCGGCGTTATTCGGACGAGCACGCCGGTGACCGGCATGACCAGGATCGGCTCCGGGTGGCAGATCGGTATCGGCGCCGACGTGGTGCACACGGACTTGGTGGTCAACGCGGCCGGTGCGTGGACGGATCGGCTCGCCCGGCTCGCAGGTGTGCCGACGATCGGTTTGCGGCCGCTTCGCCGCACCATCGCCATCGCTGTCGGCAGGCCGGTCGATCCGGCGTGGCCGCTGGTCTCCGATGGTGCCGAGGAGTTCTACTTCCGCCCGGAGGGTCCGGGCATGTTGGTCTCGCCCGCCGACGAGACGCTCAGTGAGCCGGTCGACGCCAAGCCGGACGAGCTGGATGTGGCGCGCGCGCTGGACCGGGTGAACGAGACGACCACGTTGGCTCTGCGGTCGGTGCGGACCGCGTGGGCGGGTCTGCGGTCGTTCGTCGCCGACCGCGCACCGGTTGTCGGCACGCTGCCCGGTTCGCCGGGTTTCGCCTTCTTCGCAGGCCAGGGGGGCTACGGCATTCAGATGGCGCCCGCGCTGGCCGCGGCTGCCGCGGCGATCCTGCTGGGTGAGCCGGTCCCGTCGGACATCGCGGTCGAGCCGGGTCAGCTTTCGCCTACTCGGTTGATGGCCACGGCCCCGTCCCTCGGGTGACACCGGGGCTCGGACTGTCCATAGTGGACAAATTTGGTCGAGCGGTCGCCTGCCTGTCCCGTCGAGGCCGACCAGGTTCGGGCATTCACGCGCTTCGGGCACTATCGTTGGCCGGGCCGGACTGATGTGATGCCGGGCGTGCCGAAGGGAGTCTTGTGACGGACATCGGATCGACACTGGCCGATATCGTCGGCACCAAGCACGTGTTCAGCGGGGCTGACGCGGCGGCCGAGTACGCCCACGACGAGTCCCTGACGGGCACGCCCGTGCGTCCCGCCCATGTCGTCCGCCCGTCGTCGTCGGCCGAGGTCGCCGAGATCCTGACGCTGGCGAGCGGCACCGGCACGCCCGTCACCGCGCGCGGGTCCGGCAGTGGCCTTTCGGGCGCGGCTGTGCCGAGGGCGGACGCGATCCTGGTGTCGTTCGAGCGGATGAACAAGGTCCTGGAGATCGACACCGAGAACCACGTCGCCGTCGTCCAGCCCGGCGTCACGTTGCAGGAACTCGACGAGCGCACCGCCGAGGCCGGTCTCGTCTACCCGGTGTACCCGGGTGAGCTGAGCGCGAGTTTCGGCGGCAACGTGGCCACCAACGCGGGCGGTATGCGCGCGGTCAAGTACGGCGTGACGCGTCACCACGTGCTCGGCCTCGAAGCGGTGCTGGCCACCGGCGAGGTGTTGCGTACGGGGGGCCGCTATGTCAAAGCCAGCACCGGATACGACCTTACCCAACTCATTGTCGGCTCCGAGGGCACTCTCGCGTTGGTCACCGAGGCCATTCTCAAGCTCCAGCCGCGCATCGCCCACCAGGCAACGGTTCTCGCCCCCTTCGCCGACCTCGACGCCGTCGTGCGCGCGGTGCCGAAGGTTGTCGCCAGCGGGCTCGCGCCACTCATCCTGGAATACATCGACGGCATGACGATGGGTGCGATCACCTACGCCGCCGATTTGCGGCTTGGCATTCCCGATCAGGTCCGTGACACCGCACAGGCTTATCTCGTGGTGATGCTGGAGAACCGGTCCACTGACCGGCTCGACGCCGACACGGAGGCCGCAGGTGTGCTGCTGTCCGAGCTCGGCGCGATCGATGCCTACGTGCTGCCCGGCGCGTCCGCGCGCAGGCTCATCGAGGCCCGCGAGAAGGCGTTCTTCACCGCGAAGGGCGCCGGTGCCGATGACGTGATCGACACCGTGCTGCCGCGTGCCGCGCTGCCGGAGTTCATGGCCAAGGTCACCGAGATCGCCAAGGCCAACGAGACCTTCGTCGTGGGCTGCGGGCACGCGGGCGACGGCAACGTGCATCTGGCGATCTTCCAGAAGGACGCGGTGAAGCGGGCGCGGGCCCTGCGCGAGTTGTTCGCCGCGGGCATGGCGCTCGGTGGCGCGATCTCCGGCGAACACGGCATCGGCCACGCCAAGAAGTCCTACTTCCTCGACCTGGAGGACCCGGCGAAGATCGCGTTGATGCGCCGGATCAAGCAGGCGTTCGACCCGGCCGGAGTGCTCAACCCCGGTGTCCTGTTCGACTGAGAAACCCTTGAAGGACGGCCATGATCGGCGCGCAGTCACTGATCCGCACCCTCGTCGACGCGGGAGTCGACGTGTGTTTCGCCAACCCGGGAACCTCGGAGATGCACTTCGTCGCCGCCCTGGACTCGGTGCCGGAGATGCGCGGTGTCCTCGCGCTGTTCGAAGGCGTCGTGACCGGTGCCGCGGACGGGTACGCGCGGATGGCGGACAAGCCCGCGGCCACCTTGCTGCACCTCGGACCTGGTCTGGCCAACGGTCTCGCCAACCTGCACAACGCCCGGCGCGCGCACACGCCGATCGTCAACGTCATCGGTGATCACGCCTTGCACCACAAGGGTTTCGACGCACCGCTCGAATCCGATGTGGACGCGCTGACCGGTTGGACGAAGGGGTGGAACCGCACGTCCACCGACGCGGCGTCGGTCGGCAAGGACGCGGCCGAGGCGGTGGCCGCCGCGATGACCCCGCCAGGCCGGATCGCGAATCTCGTCTTGCCCGCCGACGTGTCCTGGGGTGAGGGTGGTCTTGCCGCCGAACCGATCGAGCCGCCCAAGGTGTCCACTGTGGACGATTCGCGCATTGACGAGATAGCGGCGGTCGTCCGCTCCGGTGAGTCCACGGTGATCCTGCTCGGCGCGGGCGCCACCCGGGAACGCGGATTGCGTGCCGCGAGCCGGATCGCCGCGGCGAACGGCACCAAGCTCTTCGTGGAGACCTTCCCCGCCCGGTTGGAGCGCGGCGCGGGTCTGCCTGCCATCGACCGCCTCGGCTATCTGGCCGAACAGGTCCAGTGGCAGCTCACCGATGTCAAACACCTGGTGCTCGTGGGCGTCAAGGCGCCTGTGTCGTTCTTCGCCTACCCGGGCAAAGCCAGTGAGTTGACCCCGGATGGTTGCGCGGTCCACACCCTCGCCGAGCTTGGCGACGACACCGCCGAAGCCCTCGAACGCTTGGCCGATGTCGTCGCGGTTGACGTGGAACCGGTGCTACAGCAGCCATCCCGCCCTGCGTTGCCTACGGGAGACCTCACTCCGCAGAACTGGACCGAGGTCATCGGCGCGCTGCTGCCGGAGGGCGCGATCGTTTCCGATGAGGCCAACACCTCCGGCCTGATGATCCCGATGACCACCGCGGGAGCCCCGCGCCACGACGTTCTCACCATCACCGGCGGCGCGATCGGCCAAGGGCTTCCGGTGGCGGTCGGGGCGGCCGTGGCTTGCCCGGACCGACCGGTGGTGTGTCTTCAGGCCGACGGCAGCGCGCTCTACACCATCTCGGCACTGTGGACGATGGCGCGGGAGAAACTCAACATCACGACGGTGCTGCTGAACAACCGCGCTTACGCGATCCTGCGGATGGAACTGTCGAGGGTCGGCGCGGAAGGCGCGGGTCCCAAGGCGAACGCACTGCTGGATCTGTCCACTCCCGACATCGACTTCGTCTCGATCGCCGAAGGTTTCGGAGTTCCCGCCACGCGCGCCCGGACAGCGGAGGAATTGGCCGAGCAGTTCAGTCGTGCCCTCGCTGAGCCCGGTCCGCACTTGATCGACGCGCATGTGCCGTCGCTGATCTGAGGTTCACTCGGTCGGGGATGGGGTCGCGATGGCAGGCGATCCCATTCCTTGCCCCGTGGAGGCGAGGATGTCCGCGTCAGAAACGGTCTTCCGGATGGTTCACCGGGTGGCCGTCCGCGCGTGCCCGTTCCGTCGCGTCCCGCATCTCGATGACGTCCGTGGCCCAGTCGCCCACCTCGCGCGCGATGTCGCGGATGGCGCCGGTCACGATGAAGGTGATTCGGCCGATGTGGTTGGCAGTGGACTCGGTGAGTTCCTGCACGGTGTCCTTGGCGGCCTCGAACCCGCTGACCATGTCGGTGTCCTCTCCCTCATGCCGCGTGGAGTGCGCGGTCCTCGCCGACGGTACCGGCAGGCGGAGCGGATGGCCTGCCGCGCAGTCGGTCCGGCAGCGCGAGCCGGACGATTTTCGAGGCCACCGAGCCGAGTTGCCTCGCGAGCCCGCCGGTGTTGTAGGGCAGGCCGTACTTCGCGCAGATCGCGCGGACCTCGGGGGCGATCCGGGGGTAGCGCCGGGCGGGGATGTCGGGGAAGAGGTGGTGCTCGATCTGGTGGGACAGGTTGCCGGTCATGATGTGGAACAACGGGCTGCCGGAGATGTTCGCCGAGCCGAGCATCTGGCGGTAGTACCACTGCCCGCGCGTCTCGTTCGCGGTCTCCTCTTCGGTGAAGGTCGCGACTCCGCTCGGGAAGTGTCCACAGAAGATGATCGAGAACGCCCAGACGTTGCGCACCAGATTGGCGGTGGCGTTACCGGCGATCGTGGACAGGAACATGGGGCCGGTCAGGGCGGGGAACAGCAGGTAGTCCTTGAGGGTCTGCTTGAGTCCCTTGTGCCACATCCGTTTGCGCACACCGGCGGTCTCCGACCACTTGCGTTCTCCGGAGATTAGCCGTTCGGTCTCCAGGTCGTGCAACATCACGCCCCACTGGAAGAACGCCATCAGCAGCACCGCGTACACCGGGTTTCCCAGGTAGTAGGGGTTCCACTTCTGTCCCTCGTCCATCCGCAGCACGCCGTAGCCGATGTCACGGTCCTTGCCGAGGATGTTGGTGTACGTGTGGTGGATGTAGTTGTGCGAGTGCTTCCAGTTCGCCGCTGGTGCCACGGTGTCCCACTCGAACATCTTCGAGTTCAGCGCCGGGTCACGCATCCAGTCGTACTGGCCGTGCATGACGTTGTGGCCGATCTCCATGTTGTCGAGGATTTTCGACAACGACAGCGCCGTCACCCCGGCCAGCCACGCGGGCGGGAAGAATCCGGCGAACAGCAGTCCGCGTCCGGCGACCTCAAGGGCCCGCTGCACCTTGACCACGGTGTAGATGTAGTCCCGGTCCGCCGCGCCGAGGTCGGCGATCACCCGACGGCGCAGGTCGTCGAGGTCGCGGCCAAGCTCTTCGAACTGTTGCGGTGTCAAGTGGACGGTCATGGTGACTCCTCTACAGATCGATGGTGACATCGCCGACAGGGACGGAGACGCAGAGTTGGATCTCCTCGTCCGGGTCGGCGCGCAGGTCGCCGTTACGCGTGTCGCGGACGCAGCCGGAGGTCTTGACGCGGGTGCAGGAGAAGCAGATGCCCATGCGACAGCCGTGTTCCGGCGAGAGCCCGGCCGCTTCGGCCTGCTCAAGGACGGTCTGTCCGGTGTTGGGCGCACTCAGGGCGCTGCGGGCGAAGCTGAGGTCACCGGTGGCGTCTTCGGCATCGAGGGTGACCGGTGCGGGGGCGAAGTCCTCGGTGTGCAGCCGGTCGCCGAGACCGAGATGGTCGTAGACCTCGCGGACACCGCGCATCAGGCCGGGCGGTCCACACAGGTAGGTCTGCGCGTCGACGAACCATGGTGCCGCCGCCCGCAGTTGCTTCTTGGTGAAAAACCCGTCGGTGTCGGTGTAGGTCAACCGGACGCTGTCGTGGGCCCGCAAGTCGGCCAAGCCCGGCACGTCGCCCTCGTGGTTGGCGTAGTGCAGGAAGACGACCTCGCCCGCGTACCTCTCGTCAGCGAGAGTGCGCAGCATGGACAGCACTGGGGTGATCCTGCTGCCGCCGCTGATCAGCACGATCTTGTCGGGCCGTTCGACGGGCAGCGTGAAGCGGCCGTCCGGTTGGGACAGATGCAGCACCAGACCGGGGCGGGCGTTGCGGTGTAGCCAGCGGGAGACCGTGCCCTCGGGGTGTGCCTTCACTGTCAGCTCGAATTGGCTGTCGCGGTGTTGTGAGCTGGCGGGGGAGTAGCAGCGGGTATGCCGTACACCGTCGATGTCGACCGACACGCGCAGGTACTGGCCTGCGGTGAAACCGCGCCAACGCCGGTTGGGACGTACGGTCAGGGTGACCGTGTCGGGGGTTGTTCGGTGAACGCTTGTCAGCTCACCGCGTAGCTCCCGGATGACGAGCATCGGGTGCAGCAACTCCAGGAATCGGTCAACGCCGTGCGGTGTGGCCAGGGCCTCCAGCAGGCGGAGTCCCGGGGTGACCTGCGTGTACACCGCCACCTCCTCGGTTGGTGAACACTCGTACACTGAAAGCATCCCCTGATGCCCTGGGGGCCTGTCAACGTGAAGGGGGTGTGACAGTGCACACGCGTACGCTCGACGTCGTGACGCGGGACGTGATCGGGATCAGGCAGGAGCGCAAGCAAAAGACCAGGCAGGCGCTACTGGACGCGGCCCTGCGGCTGGCCGGTCAGGGCAGCCTGGCGAGCCTGAGTTTGCGGGAGTTGACCCGCGAGGTCGGCATCGTGCCGACCGCGTTCTACCGGCACTTCGCGTCCATGGACGAACTGGGCGTCGCCCTCGTCGAGGAAAGCGTGCGGACGCTGCGAAGGATGCTGCGGGACGCCCGACGTGAGCCGGTGGCCGACGCGATCAGGGGTTCGGTGGCGACGCTGGTCGAGCAGGTTCGCGCGCACGAGTCGCATTTCCGGTTCGTGGTCCGCGAGCGCCACGGTGGGGTGCCCGAGGTCCGGCTGGCGATCGCCGGTGAGCTGCGACTGTTCGGCAGCGAGCTGGCAACCGACCTTGGGCGCTTCCCCGGACTGGCCCAGTGGGATGGCGACGATCTGCGGATGGCCGCCGATTTGATGGTCGGCGCGATGCTGTCGATCGTCACCGCGATCCTGGACGTGGGTCCGCATCACCCCGACGACCTGCCCGAAGTGGTGTCCGTCGCCGAGCGCCAGTTGCGGCTGATCGCGCTGGGCATGGGGCAGTGGCGCTGACTGGTAAGTGGGATCAGGCCGACAGTGGCCGATGCTCGGGTCGGGTAAATGGTACAACTGTCCTGTGACCGCCAACACAGTTGTGGGCGTCCCCCGGGAATCCACCGCGGGCGAGCGGCGAGTCGCGCTCGTCCCCAAGGTCGTCGAGCGTTTGCGCGCCAAAGGTTTGGCCGTCGTGGTCGAGCCCGGCGCAGGCGCGGCCGCCCTGATCCCGGACGACGCGTATACGCAGGCCGGAGCGACGTTGGGTGACCCGTGGGTCGCCGATGTCGTCGTCAAGGTCGTGCCGCCGACACCCGCCGAGATCGGCAAGATCCAGCGCGGTGCCGTACTGATCGGCTTCCTCGCACCACTCACCGATCCCGATGGCATTCGTGCCCTCGCCGACGCGGGCATCACCGGCTTCGCCATGGAGTCGGTGCCGCGCATCTCGCGGGCGCAATCGATGGACGCGCTGTCGTCGCAGGCCAATGTCGGCGGCTACCGCGCGGCCTTGCTCGCCGCTCAGCACCTGACCAGGTTCTTCCCCATGCTCACCACGGCGGCGGGCACCGTGCCGCCCGCCAAGGTTCTCGTCCTCGGGGTGGGCGTGGCGGGCCTTCAGGCACTGGCCACCGCCCGCAGGCTCGGCGCCCACACCACGGGATACGACGTGCGCCCCGAGGTCGCGGAGCAGGTCCGTTCAGTCGGGTCGAACTGGCTCGACCTCGGAATCGAAGCGACGGGCTCCGGCGGTTACGCCCGCGCCCTCACCGACGAGGAACGCCAAGAGCAGCAACGGAAACTGGGCGAGGCCATCACCGGCTTCGACGCGGTGATCACCACCGCCCAGGTGCCTGGCCGCACCGCACCCACCCTGGTCACCGCCGACGCCGTCCGCGGGATGCGCGCGGGCAGTGTCGTGGTCGACCTCGCGGGAGAGTCCGGCGGCAACTGTGAGCTGAGCGAGCCGGGCGCGGTGATCGTCGCGCACGAGGTGACCATCGCCTCGCCGCTGAACCTGCCCGCGACGATGCCCGAGCACGCGAGCGAGTTGTACGCGCGCAATGTCCAGGCACTGCTCGAACTGCTCGTCGACGCCGACGGCGCGATCGCCGTCGACTTCGGCGACGAGGTCATCGCGGGCGCGTGCGTCACCAGGAAGGAGGACTAGATGCTGGTGCAGAACCTCGCAGTGCTGGTGCTCGCGGGATTCGTCGGCTTCGCGGTGATCTCCAAGGTCCCCAACACGCTGCACACCCCGCTGATGTCGGGTACCAACGCCATCCACGGCATCGTGCTGCTCGGCGGTCTGATCGTGCTCGGCCTCGGCGCCGACGGCGTGCTGGACAAGGTCCTGCTGGTGATCGCGATCGCGTTCGGCACGATCAACGTCATCGGAGGCTTCCTGGTCACCGACCGGATGCTCGGCATGTTCAAAGCCAAGCCCGATCGTCCGAAAAGGACGGACACATGAGCCGCGATGTGCTGATCCAATGTCTCTACATCGTCGCGTTCGCGCTGTTCATCTATGGCCTGATGGGACTTACCGGCCCGCGC
>JALZNB010000532.1 GCA_030857905.1 Actinomycetota bacterium | reverse complement strand
GGCGATGGCCGCCCCACACCCGAAACACGCCTTAAGCTGCTGGCATGGATCGTCAGAAAGAGTTCGTCCTGCGCACTCTCGAAGAGCGCGACATCCGGTTCGTCCGGCTCTGGTTCACCGACGTGCTGGGCTTCCTCAAGTCGGTGGCCGTCGCGCCCGCGGAGTTGGAGGGCGCGTTCGCCGAGGGCATCGGCTTCGACGGCTCGGCGATCGAGGGCTTCTCCCGGGTGTACGAATCGGACATGGTGGCCAAACCGGACCCGGCGACCTTTCAGGTGCTGCCGTGGGAGACCCCGGAGGGCGAGCCGTACTCGGCGCGGATGTTCTGCGACATCGCCATGCCGGACGGCTCGCCGTCGTGGGCCGACCCCCGGCACGTGCTGCGGCGCACCCTGTCGAAGGCAGGCGAGGCGGGTTTCACCTGCTACGTCCACCCCGAGATCGAGTTCTTCCTGCTCAACAACCTCCCCGCTGACGGCAGTGAGCCGATCCCGGCCGACAACGGCGGCTACTTCGACCAGGCCAGCCACGTCACCGCCACTCACTTCCGGCGGCACGCCATCGAAACCCTTGAGGCCATGGGGATCTCGGTCGAGTTCAGCCACCACGAGGGCGCACCCGGCCAGCAGGAGATCGACCTGCGCTACGCCGACGCCCTCACCATGGCCGACAACGTGATGACCTTCCGGTACGTGGTCAAGGAGGTCGCCCTTACCCAGGGTGTGTTCGCCTCCTTCATGCCCAAACCGTTCACCGACCAGCCCGGCTCCGGGATGCACACCCACGTCAGCCTGTTCGAAGGCGACCGCAACGCCTTCTACGACAGCGAAGATCCCTACCAGCTCTCGGCGACGGGCAAGGCGTTCGTCGCCGGTCTGCTCCGGCACGCGCGGGAGATCTCGGCGGTCACGAACCAGTGGGTCAACTCCTACAAGCGACTCATCGTCGGCGGTGAGGCCCCGACGGCCGTGTGCTGGGGCCACGCCAACCGGTCCGCGCTGGTGCGGGTGCCGATGTACTCGCCGGGCAAGGCGTCCTCGCGGCGGGTGGAGATCCGCTCGCTCGACTCGGCCTGCAACCCGTACCTGGCCTATTCGGTGATCATCGCCGCGGGACTCAAGGGCGTCGCCGAGGGCTACGAGTTGCCGCCCGCCGCCGAGGACGACGTGTGGTCGCTCTCGGACGACGAGCGCCGCGCCGCCGGATACGCCGACCTGCCGCAGAACCTGGGGGAGGCGCTGGCCGAGATGGAGAACTCGGAACTGCTCGCGGAAACTCTCGGCGAACACGTCTTCGACTTCTTCCTCCGCAACAAGCGCAAGGAATGGGACGGCTATCGCCGGAGCGTGACGCCGTACGAGCTGCGCAGCCTCCTACCGGTGCTGTAGGGCCTCTGATGGACATCCCTGAGCTGCAACGGCGCCGCGCGTCAGGCGAATTCACCGCCGCCGAACTCGCCCACGCCCACCTCGACCGTGTTCGGCGACTCGACGGCGAGGTCAACGCCGTCCTGGTGTCCGCTGCCGACGCGGTCACCCAGGCCGAGGCCAGTGACCAGCGTGCCCGTGACGGCGGCCTGCTCAGCCCCATCGACGGGGTGACCGTGCTGCTCAAGGACAACATCGACACGGCGGACCTGCCGACGACCGTCGGCTCCCGCGCACTGGCGGGCTACCTGCCCGACCGCGACGCCGAGATCGTTCGTCGGCTCCGGGCGGCGGGCGCGATCGTGGTGGGCAAGGCGAACTTGTCGGAGTGGTCGAACTTCCGCTCCACCCGGTCGGTCTCGGGCTGGTCGGGCGTGGGCGGGCAGACCAACAACCCGCATGTGCTCGACCACAGCCCGGGCGGGTCGTCCTCGGGGTCGGCGGCCGGTGTCGCGGCCGGGTTCGCCCAGGTGGCCATCGGTACCGAGACCGACGGCTCGATCCTGAGCCCGGCGGGCTCGTGTGGCGTCGTCGGCATGAAGCCGAGTGTGGGCCTGGTGAGTGGCCGGGGAATCGCACCGATCTCCGACCGGCAGGACACGGCGGGTCCGATCGCCCGATCCGTGGTCGACGCCGCAGTCGTGCTCTCCGTCCTTTCCGGACTTCCCTACGGCCCCGCCCCTATTTCGCTGCGCGGAAAGCGAATCGGCTACTGGCGGCCGTCCACAGTGGACGGCTTTGTGGACAACGTGATGGCCGAGGCGATCAAGGAACTCACTCGCGCGGGCGCCATCGTCGTCGACACCGAGCCGATCGCGGTCGAGGAGATGGAGCGGCTGGCCTGGCAGGCGCTCACCGCGGAGTTCCGCCCGCTCATCGACGACTACCTGGTCGCGCGTCCGGTGCGCTCACTGCGCGAACTCGTCGCGTTCAACCAGACGGATCCGGTGGAGCTGGGGCCGTTCGGCCAGGACTTGTTCGAACTCGCGCTGGAGGCGCCGCCGCTGTCGGACGCTCGATACGAGTTCCAGCGGGAGAGTGCGACCAGACTCGCCCGCGAGGCCATCGGCCGCGCCATCGAGGCCGACCGCCTCGACGTGATCATGGCGCCCGCCAACGCGCCCGCCCCGCACCGGACCGAGCCCGAGATCAACATCGGCACATCGACCCCGGCCGCGATCGCCGGATACCCGTCGATCACCGTGCCCGCCGGGTTCGTCGGCCCGTTGCCGGTCGGCGTGTCGTTCTTCACGGGCGCGGCGGGCGACGCGGCGGTACTCGCGGTGGCCGCCGCGTTTGAGCAGGTCGCCCCGCCGCGGCAGGACCCGGAGTTCTACCCGACCGTGCCGAAGTGATCACGCTTCGCTCGATCGGGTGGCGCACGGACCGCCGCTGAGCCGTTAGGTTGGCGCCGTGCCCCCCACCGCAGTGACCCCGCTGATCGCCTGCACCGTGGTCTCGTGCGTGGACCTCCCGGCCGCCAGGATCGCCGCGCGCACCTACCTCGATCACCACCCCGGTGCCCGGTTCGTCACCCTGCTCGTCGATGGACCCACGGCTGACGACGGCGACCTCGTCGGACCCTCGGACCTCGGCATCGGCGCCGACGAACTCGCCGTGCTGGCCACCGGCCACACGACCGCCGAAGCGTGCGTCGCGCTGCGGCCGCGGCTGCTCGACTGGCTGCTGGCCACTCAGGACAACCCGGTGCTCTACCTCGACCCGTGGGTGCGGGTCTACGCGCCGTTCGCGGACGTGATCACCTCGGCGCTGGCGGATGTCGCCACCGTCCTGGTTCCGAGAGTGCTGCTCCCGCTGCCTGACGACGGCCACCGACCCACCCACGCCGACTTGCGGGCCACGGGCATCTACGACGACGGCTTGCTCGCGGTGGCCCGCGGCGCCGAGCACTTCCTGCACGCGTGGGCCGAGGTGTCCGGACGAAGTCCAGAGCGCGCCGGGGTGTTCCTCGACGGCGCCCCCACCTACGTCGACCATCGCGTCCTGCGCGATCCGGGCCTCGGGTTGTCCCGCTGGAACGCGAGCCAACGCCCGGTCACCAAGGCGCCCGAACTCATGAGCGGCGGCGCGCCGCTGCGTACGGCGAACTTCGCCGGTTTCGACTCGACCCGGCCTTGGCTGCTCACCGCGGACATCGCCGACCACCCGCGAGTGCTGTTGTCCGAACACCCGCTCCTGAGTCGCCTGTGCGTCGAGTACGCGGCCGAGATCCCCACCACCGCACCATCTCCGACGGTCCTTTTCGGACAACTCACCGACGGTACCGCCCTACCCGCACCGCTGCGCGCCGCGTTCCGGGTGGCGCGCGGTCCGGTGGAATTCGGCGGGGCCGTCCTTTCCGGACGGTCGAGGAACGGTGTCCCCGCCGTCGCGTTCCGCGCGACGAACAAAGGCAAGACAGCGGCCGCGGTCAAGTACGCGGATCCACTCACCCCAGCGGTCAACGGGACCGGCGCGCACCCGGCCCGCCCGCCCGCCGCGACTGTCGACCCGACGGGCTTCCTGCGCTGGGCCTGCGCCCCGGACCCGCACATCCCCGACGCCAACCGTTGGGCCGTCGCCCTCTGGGAAGACGACCCCGACCTGCGTAAACGGTTTCCCCAACCGTTCGGTGCCGATGCGGGCGCCTACCGCGACTGGTGTGCGACCGACGCCGTACTCGCCGGGCGGCTGCACCCGCGCGCCATCCCCGGGCAGCCGAGCGCCGAGGTGGCTCTCGTCGACCAGATCGGTGTTTCCGTCCTCGGTACCGGCCCGCTGGCGGACCGAGTCCGGATAGCCGCGCAGGCATCCGGGCTGCCCACCTCGGACGAACCGATCTACCCGGTCGTCCTCGCCTGCGGCGGTCTCACCGGCGTGCCCAGACAGCGGCACGTCATCGCCGTCCGCGACGAGTTCGGCCCGTTGCCCGCGGCGGCCGACGAACGCTGGCTGGCCTGGCCGACCGCACTGCCAGGCACCGACGGCGTCACCACCCACACCGTCCCGCTGCCGACGCCCGACCCCGGTGCCCGCGACGACAGTGCGCGCGAGGACGCCAGACACGCGCTCGGACTCACCGACGAGCCGACGTTCATCGCACTCGCGGACCAGGCGGACGACCTGCTCGCCGTGTTCACCGCCGCCTTCCCCACTCGCTCCGACGTGCGACTTCTCCTGCTCGTGCCGAAGGCCGTCGCCCGCACCGAGACGACCGAACGGCTGCGCCTCGCCGCAGACCCGAGGGTCCGGCTGATCGTCGACGAGTCCGGATTCGACCGCGCGGTCGACGCGGCGACCTGGGCGATCTCGCCGCACGAACCAGGCGACCGGGACACCGCCAGGGTCGCCACCTGGCTCACCAGAGTCGGGTTTCGCGGGGTGCCCGTGGTCGCGATCGCCGGGGGAACCGCGAGTGAACTGCTCGCCGACGGGTGCGTCAGCCTCCGCGTCGACCAGTTCGCCGCGGACACCATGCTCGCCGGAGCCATCCGCGACCTCGCCGACGACACCGCCACCGCCACGACCGTCGGCGGCCACGGGCGAGACCACCTGCTGAACACTCTCGCGCCCGGGACAACCGGCGCCATCCTGCGCAGACGCGTAGAGCTGGCCTACCGCAGTTGGCGTGCGGGTCGAGTGCTGGCGTCAGCGACCGACGACGACCCGCTGCGCGCCCTACGCACCGCCAAACACGCGCTGCTGCGCAGGCCAGACGTGGACGCGGGCTACCGGATACCGATGGCGCCCGCGCTGCGTAGAGCGGTCCTGCGGGTGCTCGACCACTACGACAACCACCTGAACTCCGTGCTCGCCTCGCTGATCGACGGCATCGAACGCACGGTTGTCGAACTGGTCGAGCGTCAAGAACGGCTGGCCACCGCCGGTTCCGGCCCGGATGTCGACCTGCTGCGCGCGGACCTCGACCTGGTGGTGGAGCGCAATACCCAGCTTTCCCGCCAGGTGTCCGCCACCGGAGAGGAGGTGATGCGGCTGCGCGGCGAGGTCGCGGGCGGCGTCCGGTCAGTGGACGAGCTGACCGCGCGGGTACGCGGCACGGCCGAGTCCGATCACCTCCGCGCGCTCACCGAGGCGTTCGCGGCCAGTCAGGCCAGGATGGACGCGCTCGAGACCCGGCTCGCCGAACAGGCCGCGGCCGGAGACGGCCGCCGTGCGATGGACTCCTGGTCCGCCGACCAGGCACTGCGTACCGCCGACGCGCTGCGGCGGGTGGTGGTCGGTCAACACGAACGGGTGGACTTCCCGGACGTGGCGGACGTGCCGAACTCGCTGGTGCTCTGTGACGCGGGCCTGATCCGGTTGCCCGCCGAGGACGCCGTCATGTCGGCGGTGCTGTCGAGCAACGGGGTGTGGGAACCCGAGATCGCCGAGCTCGTCGACGCGCTCATCGAGCCGGAGAGCGTCTTCCTGGATGTCGGCGCGTACGTCGGCTATCACGCCATCCGCGTTCTCGGTCGACTCGGTACGAGTGGCACGGTCGTCGCCGTCGAACCCCATCCAGACGCGGTGAAACTGTTGCGGCACAACGTTTCTCAGAATGTGTCGGGGTCGGTGGCCGAGCGGCTCCACGTGCTGACGGTCGCGGCGTGGGACAGCCAGAAGTCCCTGGTCGCGGCCCCTGCGACCGGGGGCGGGTACGGCCTCTGGCCACAAGATCAGGAAAGAGTGACCACCGACACACCGAACGAAGTTGCGTTCCCGGGCGTCCGCCTGGACCGCGAACTCGACGGTCTCGCGGCCGCTCGGGAACAGCGTTTGTCGGTGGTGAAAGTGGACGTTCCGGGCAGGGGACACCGCGTTCTGGGGGGTCTGGTCCGCCGTCTGCGCAAGGACCGACCACACGTGATCTTCGCCTTCGACGGCCCGTTGACCACCGGTTTTGGTGACGATCCAGCCGTCGTTCTCCGCGAGTTCCGCACGTGGGGATACGACATCGTGCGGCTGGGCGACGACCGTCCGGTCGGGGTCGAAGAAGTGGTCTCCGAGGTGCTCTCCGGGCAGGTGCGCACCCTGTGGCTGCGACCCTCCACAAGCCGCTGACCAGCCGATTTGACTTCGCATTTCGAGATCAGTAACTTTCTCCATGTCGCACAGAGCGCCGGACGGAACAGGACGCAAGAGCCTGGCGGGGACGGTCTCGGGGAGGCAAAGGCTTCTGGTAGTCTTCAGGAGTCGAGCTTCCCAGCCAGGGTCGAGCGGGTTGACACCGCGAAACGAACCAGGTAAGCTAGCGCGGCATCGCTTGAAGCCGAAAATCCCCGCAAGGATCGCAGGATTCAGCACGGGTGAGATCGGATAGAGCAACAAAAACTTAGTCGCAATACCAGCCTCTGACTGGCGCCACTTTCGGGTGGTTAAAGCGGATGTGCGTGTGTTGTTTGAGAACTCAACAGTGTGCCGATTTAAGCCAGTAGAGCTTAAATATATGAATACCCTGTCTGGGTATTCCTTTGAGATGGATTGATGCCAGTTTTGGTGTCTTTTT
>JALZNB010000500.1 GCA_030857905.1 Actinomycetota bacterium | reverse complement strand
GCGTCGGACTGGTCACCCGCGTCAACGACGGTGAATCCGTCGCCGAGCGGCCGAACCTCTCCGAGCACAGCCTCAGGCGACCGCCCCCCGCGCGCTTCGAGCGGCGACAAGTCGACCTCGATCGGGTCGCCGGTCTCGCGCACGACTTCGGCCGCTTTGCGAGCACGGGCGTCGACCTGGTGATTGCGGACCAGGCCGAGCTCTTCGGCTCTCGGGTTGTGGATGACGACGTCGCCAAAGGAGTTGAGCACCGCCACCCCGGTGTGGGAGGAGTGCATGAGTCGCTGCACGAGATCGGACACCGTCGGCCCGTCCGGTCGCCGACCCGCTGAGCGAGCCCGGCCACGACCGAGCAAAAAGCCGACAAGGAGGCCGATCAGCAGTGCGCCGAGCGACAACGCGATATAGACCGGTGCGGCCACGGACGTGATGGTAAGCAGGTTGGGAGGGGTTTGGACCAGAGCGTCCAGCGGTTCAGTGACGGTGCCGACACCGATAAGCCCACTAGTTCGCGATACGGCTAATCGGCGTTCACCCGGTCGTGTCCTACTGACGAGTAGGCGACAGTGGACGTTCGGCGATTTCCGGCTGATCATTCACTGGCGAACCCGGCGACGTGGGCCGCGCCGCGGGTTGATCATGCTGGTCGAGAGCGCGCCGAAGCCCGATCGGTGAGGCTGCCGCCACCCACCACCTTGCCGACAAGTTGATCATGCTGGTCGGGAGC
Source organism: Actinomycetota bacterium (assembly GCA_030857905.1). GTDB lineage: Bacteria > Actinomycetota > Actinomycetes > Mycobacteriales > Pseudonocardiaceae > Actinokineospora. The sequence goes on along the minus strand of JALZNB010000500.1, from coordinate 4,782 downwards.
ACGCCGGGGCGCGACGGGTCAGCGCGGGCCAACCGCGCCCGACACGACCCGGTCGACCCGGAGAACGCCCGCCCGTTCCCGCCGATCCGCGGCCGGTTAGCGGCCCTGGTTGGCCACCGCCGAGATGGCGGCCTTGGCGGCAGCCGGGTCGAGGTAGACGCCACCGGGGGTGACCGGCGTCAAGTCGTCATTCAGGTCGTAGCGCAACGGGATGCCCGTCGGGACGTTCAGCCCCGCGATCGCGTCGTTTGCCACCCCGTCGAGGTGCTTGATCAACGCGCGCAGCGAGTTGCCGTGGGCGGCGAGCAGGACGTTCTTGCCCGCGCGCAGGTCTGGCACGATCTCCGACTCCCAGTACGGGACCAGCCGTTCCACCACGTCTTTGAGGCACTCCGTGAGCGGCGCGGCCGAGCCGAGCGAGGCGTACCGGGGGTCGGCGTCCTGGCTGTACTCGCTGCCGCGCTCGATCGGCGGCGGCGGGGTGTCGTAGGACCGGCGCCAGAGCATGAACTGCTCTTCGCCGAATTCGTCGAGCGTCTCCTTCTTGTTCTTGCCCTGCAAAGCGCCGTAGTGGCGTTCGTTGATTCGCCAGTCGCGCTTGACCGGAATCCAGTGCCGGTCGGCCGCGTCGAGGGCGAGGTTCGCGGTGGCGATGGCGCGGCGCTGCAACGAGGTGTGCACGACGTCGGGGAGCACCTCCGCCTCCCGCAGCAGGAGGCCGCCTCGGCTCGCCTCCGCGACGCCCTTCTCCGAGAGAGGGACGTCGACCCAGCCTGTGAACAGGTTCTGGGCATTCCAGACGCTCTCGCCGTGACGGAGCATCACCAAGGTTCCGATGGCCATGCGACGAGCTTGCCAGATCCCCGGACCACACCGCCGAAACCATCCACAGGCGGGCGGGCACACCCCACGCGACCAGGGATCTTCACCCAGTCGGCGGCAAGATGGGATGATCTGAATGAGCCACTTGACCCATAGTTGGATAAACCCTCAGATTTGTGTCCGAAAAGTTACCTACGGAGAGAAGTTTCCACTATCGGGGCAATGGCCAGCCTTGTGTGGTGGTCAACTATCTGACAGGTTGACGTGCAGCCGCCGGACCAGCTCCCAACGCACTCCCTGGTCCGGAACGGCATCCCCCGCGGCTCGACTCCCCTGCCGAGCCGCACAGCCCGTCCGGACCACGAGGGTGTCCCCCGCCCCAGGTACCGGCCGGGTATGGCGCGGGGCGGTTCGGGAAAAAGCGACTCCCCCTCGCTCGAACCGCCCCGCGACTTCATCTCAGGTCGCGACTTCCCGCGGCTCGACGGGCCCAGTCCGCTCACGCCGACGCCACCACCGGTACAGAAGTACGCCTGGCACGCCGAGGACCACAGCGAACGGCAGTACAGCACCAATTACCCTCAGCACGAAACCCCCGGCGCTCATGAACGCCGACCAGCCGGCGGCCAACCCGCCAAGGAAACTGTCGTCATCCTCTTCCACGACAGGCTGCGCGCCATCGCGGCTGATGCGCAATGTCACCGTCGACATCGCCACGCTGCCCGCCAACGTCTCACGGCGCTTGAGCAGCGATTCCAGGTCGGATTCACGACGGGTCACCTCGGCTTCGAGCTTGACGATCTCGTCGATCTCCGCCGCCCGCCCCAACAGCGCCCGCACCCGTTCCAGGCTCACCCGCTGGGTCTGGATGCGACTCTCCACATCGACCAGTTGCTCGGTGACGTCCTGCGCGGTCTGGTTGCGGGACTGGATCTTCCCGATGTCGCCCTTGGACAGATCCTCGACCACCCGGTCGAGCCGATCGGACGGCACGTGCAACGTCATCCGGGCCGAGGACTCCCTGATGTCCTCCTGGCCCGCGTAACCGCCTGCCGCGATGGCGATGTCCCGCGCCGCGTCCGCCGAGGTGATGACCTCCGAGGTGGAGATCTCCAAGGTCGCCGTGCGGACGAGCTTGCGGTCGACACCCGGCTGATTGATCTGCTCCGCGGGCTTGGCCGCGTTGTCGCCACCCGGCTCGCTCGAACCGGATTCAGGCTTGACCCCCGGCGCACCCGGCACGGCACGCTCGGCGGCCGTGCCGGAGTCGTAGGCGGGCGCGGCCGCCCCGGACGACTCGGGCTGCCCCGCCGTACACCCGGCGGCCAGCCCGGCGAACAGCACGAGCCCGGCTAAGCGAACGCGGTATTTGCGTCGCATGATCCCTCCACGTTCCCTCGGTCCTGCGTCATGGACGGGGGCGCGGGGGCACCGCGTTGCGCCTAACCGATCACGACTCGGCCTCGCCTGGGACACGGTCCCGTTGTGATGGCGTCAACAGGTGTTCGAATGCCTTGAGGTTGACAAGCGACTCTCCACGCGAGGCGCGCCAGTCCCATTCGCGGCGGATAGCACTGGCGAAACCGATTTCGAGCAGCGTGTTGAAGTCACCGTCCGCGGCCTCAAGCACTTGACCGAGCACCCGGTCGAGTTCGTCGGACGTCACCGACGTCAGCCCGAGCCTGCCGACCAGATAGATGTCACCAACCTTGTCGATCGTGTAGTGCACGCCATAGAGGCGCGCGTTTCGGCGCAACAAGAATCGGTAGACGTCCTCGTGTGCCTCGTCAGGGCGCCTACACACGAATGCTTCAACCAGTAGCGCGTGATTGCCGACGATCAACCAGCAGTTGGTCTGCTGCTTCTTCGTACCGGGCAGGACCACGTGGAACCGGCCGGGCTCAGGGTGCTCGTAGGAGATGTCGCCGTCGTCTAGTGCTGCCTTGATGGTCTGGTCGAGGGAACTCACACAGCAACCTCAGCACGCGCGGAGGCGCTCCGCAGTGCGTATCCGGCGTCGACGTAGCAATTGAGCAGCGCTTCGGTGGTGTGGTCCCAGGAGAAGTCATGGGCGTGCCGGACAGCGCCTCTGCTTAGCTCGGCCCGCAGCCGTGGCGTACCGGCCACACGGCCGAGGGTGTCGGCCCAGTCGGTAGTCGCGTGCCCAGCCACGAGTAGCCCTGACACCTGGTCAGCCACAGCGACGGGCAGACCCCCGACCGCCGCGGCCACGACCGGTGTGCCACAAGCTTGGGCCTCAAGCGCGACAAGGCCGAAGCTCTCGTTGTGGCTGGGCACCGCGACGACGTCAGCGGCCTGATAGACGGTGGCGAGCGCGGCACCGCCCTGCGGCGGCAGGAAACGGACCACATCGGTGATGTCGAGTGCGGTGGCGAGGTCCTGGAGAGCGGCGGGCTGGTCCAACCCCGTGCCGGAAGGTCCGCCGACGATCAGCACGACCAGCTTCTCGCGGGGAATGTTCCCCCGAGCGAGCAGTTCGGCGGTGGCGCGGAGCAGCACGTCCGGCGCTTTGAGCGGCTGGATGCGCCCGACGAAGGCGAAGACCATGGCGTCCGGCGCGATGCGCAATGCGGCACGAGCGGCGGCCTGATCACCGGGACGGAACCGGTCGAGGTCCACACCAGGGGCGATGGCGCTCACCTTGGCCGGGTCGGCGTCATAGAGGTCGATGAGCTGGGCGGCTTCGAATTTGGTGTTCGCGATCAGCCGGTCGGCCTCGTCGACGACCTGCTGCTCACCCATCACCCGTACCCGCGGCTCAGGTGTGTCGCCTTCGGCGAGTGCCGCGTTCTTGACCTTGGCGAGAGTGTGCGCGCTGTGCACGAGCGGCACCGCCCAACGCTCCCGCGCCAGCCAGCCGACCTGACCGGAGAGCCAGTAATGCGAGTGCAACAGATCGTAGTGCCCCGGCTCGTGCCTGGCCTCGGCGCGCAGCACACCCGCGGCGAAACCACAGAGCTGCGCGGGCAGCTCGGCCCGGTCCAGCCCCTCGAAAGGGCCCGCCGAGACATGCCTGACCAGTACGCCCGGGGCCAGCTCGGCCACCGGCGGCAAGTCGGAAGAAGTAGCGCGGGTGAACACCTCCACCACGATGCCCCTGCGGGCCATTCTGGTGGCGGTCTCGGTGATGTAGACGTTCATGCCGCCCGCGTCGCCGGTGCCCGGCTGCTCCAGCGGGGAGGTGTGAACCGAGAGCACCGCGACCCGGCGTGGCAGGTGCAGTTGCGTGGGAGTCACCCATTCACCCCTTCCGGCCCGCCACCAGCTCGCGGAGGGCACGGTTGAACTCGTCGGCTCGTTCGGCGAAGGGCGAATGCCCCGCCGCCGTGAACCAACGCGTAAGCGCCCCCGGAATCTTCCCTGCCGCGTACTCGGCCGCACTCGGGTGGACCACCGCGTCCTCGGTTCCATGCGCGATCAACGTCGGGACCGTGATGCCTGCCAGTACCTCCGCGCTGTCGACATCGCGCCTGAACAGGGCCTTGCGGACCCGCGGAGACACCCGCAGCGTCCGACCGGCCGCCCGCTGGATTTCCGCGCCGCTCACGGGTTCGGCGGTCATGCCCGCCGTGAGCGTCATCACGGCCGGGATGGCCACACCGGGGTCCGCGGACAGGATGTCGGGCAGGGCGGCGCGCATGGCCGGGCCGATCACACCGCCAGGGCGATCCCGGCCGATCTCGGTAAGCGCTCCGACCAGGACGATGCCCGCGAGATCGACGCAGCCGCGCTCGCGCACGTAGTCGGTGACGACCAGGCCGCCATAGGACCAGCCGACCACGATCGCCGGGGAGCCCGCCAGGTCGAGGACCGCGGCCAAGTCGTCCGCCCAGGCCGCGGGATCGTCGTAACCGGCCTCCGGCTCGTCCGACTCACCGTGTCCGCGCAGGTCAGGGGCGAGTACGTAGTGATCTCGCGCGAGGTCGTCGACCTGCGCGG
>JALZNB010000483.1 GCA_030857905.1 Actinomycetota bacterium | reverse complement strand
CCCGAGCGCCCTGCCTCCGGGATTCCGGTGAGTCCGCACCGACGGGTCGCCGTCACCAGCCCGCAGACCCGGCTCGCGCACTCCCGCCGCAAGCACCGCGCGGCGTGGCGGCCGCCGACCCTGGACCCGGCCGAGGTCCGCGGTGCCATGATCGTCTACCGGGCACAGCGTCGGCGGGTGGTCGTCGCGCTGGTGCCGTTGTTCCTCCTGCTTCTGGGTCTTCCCGTACTGCTCAACGCGTTCCCCGCCCTCGACGAGGTCAAGGCGCTGGGCATCCCGGTGTCCTGGCTGGCCATGGTCGCGGTGCCGTTCCCCGCGATGGTGCTGATCGCGTGGTGGCACCTGCGGCACGCCGAGAAGATCGAGGACGCCGCCGAGGAACAGGAGCGCGGGTGATCGCGGTCCTGGCGGTCGCACCGGTCGTCCTTATTACCCTGCTCATCGGGTTGCGCGGGGTCGCGGCCATGCGCACCACCTCGGACTTCCTCGTCGCGTCCCGGCGGGTGTCGCCACTGCTGAACTCGGCGGCGGTGTCGGGGGAGTACCTGTCGGCGGCGTCCTTCCTCGGTGTGGCCGGCCTCGTGGTCAAGGACGGGATGGGCGCGCTGTGGTACCCGGTCGGGTTCACCGCCGGGTACATCGCGATGCTGGTGCTCGTCGCCGCGCCGATGCGCCGTTCCGGCGCGGTCACCGTGCCGGATTTCGCCGAGGCCCGGTTCGCCTCGCGGTCGCTGCGCTGGTTGACGGCAGTGGTGGTCCTGGTGATCGCCGGGCTCTACCTGGTGCCGCAGATCCGCACGGCCGGGCTGGTGCTCAGCGCGGTCGGCGGCAGCCCGTACTGGGTGGGCGTGGTCGTCGCGGGCGCCGCGGTCAGCATCACCCTCGCTCTCGGTGGGATGCGCGCGGCGACCTACGTGCAGGCGTTCCAGTTCTGCCTCAAACTCGTGCTGTTCATCGTCCCCGCGGTGTGGCTGCTGATCCAGGCAGGGCCGGAGGTTCGCGCCGAGGCCGTGCGCCCGGTGGAGTACACGCACTTCGCGCGCGAGACCCCGGTCGAGTTCACCCTGGACGTCACCCTCGACCTGCGCGAGCCCACGACCGTGCGCGGCGAGGACGGCGCGGTGACGGTGATCCCGACGGGTGAATACCGTGTTCCCGCCGGGAGCACACTCGTCTTCGCCGAAGGCGACCCCGTCCCTGGGGTGCGCGGTGGTGTCGCGCCGGGCGGCGAAGGCTGGCAGCGTCCGCTGCTCGATCTGGACGACGGTGGATATCCGCTGTTGAGCACCTGGGCCGTCCTGGTCGCCACGATGCTCGGCACCATGGGCTTGCCACACGTGTTGATGCGCTTCCACACCAGCCCTGACGGCCGCGCCGCGCGCCGCACGGCCGCGATCACGGTGTTGCTGCTGAGCGTGTTCTACCTCTTCCCCGGAATCTACGGCGCGCTGGGAAAAGTGCTGGTGCCGCACCTGTTCCTCTCCGGTGCCACCGACACCGTGGTCGTCGCCCTACCGTCGCAAGTGGACAATGGGCTGTGGGGAACGGTATTCACGACGCTGCTCACGGCGGGCGCGTTCGCGGCGTTCCTCGCGACCTCGCTCGGCTTGCTGCTCGTCGCCGCGGGTGCGATCTCGCACGATCTGCTGCCCGGCGGTCTCGCCCGCCTCCGGTTCACGGTCCTCGGCGCGGCCGCCGTCGTCGTGTTGCTCGCGTTGCCCTCGGCCCGCATCGACGCGGGTGTGCTGGTCACCTGGGGTTTCACCGTGGCGGCGTCCACGTTCTGCCCGCTGCTGGTGCTGGGCATCTGGTGGTCCCGGTTGACCGCTGTCGGCGCCATCGCGGGCGTCGCCGCCGGTCTGCTCGCTTCGGCCGGGTCGATCGCGGCGACCCTGTTCGGTTGGTCGATCGACGGCTGGCTCGCGATCCTGGTGGCGCAGCCCGCGCCGTGGTCGGTCCCCTTGGCCTTCACCACCATGATCGTGGTGTCGCTGTTCGGCAGGCCGCCGTCATGGTCGACCGCCGCGATGTTGCGCCTGCACCTGCGGGAACGCCGGGTCCCGGTGTCCGAGCGCGGTGCCATCGCTCGTGACCTGGGCCACTCGTCCTGGTCCGCGCGCCGTTCGTCGGCCGTTCGTCGTCTGACACGGCGACTGAGCCGCTGACCCGGCCGCGGTGCCTCCCGCCTCCCTAACGTGACGCGGAACACCATGGCCGAGGAGGCACCGAATGAGCACCACCGAGCCGGAGACGCGCCCTCCCGATGACTGGGCGGAGGTCCAGTCCAGCGCCGAGTTCGTCGAACTGCGCAGGAGGCTGCGCGTGTTCGTCTTCCCGATGACCGCCCTGTTCCTGGTCTGGTACCTGCTCTACGTCCTGCTCGCCGACTACGCGCACGACTTCATGTCCACCAAGCTCGTCGGCAACATCAACGTCGCGCTCGTCCTCGGCCTGCTGCAGTTCGTCTCGACCTTCGCGATCACCATGCTGTATGTGCGCTACGCCAACCGGAAGCTGGACCCGTTGGCCAAGCGGATCCGGGACACCGTCGAAGGCCCGGAAGGTGGTTCCGCATGACGGTCCTCGCCCAGGGAGTGGCGGGCAGCAGCCCCGTCCTCAACATCTTGATCTTCGGCGCGTTCGTCGCGATCACCCTGGTGGTCGTGTTCCGCGCCAGTCGCAACACCAAGACCGCGTCGGACTACTACGCGGCGGGCCGTTCGTTCACCGGTCCGCAGAACGGGATCGCGATCTCCGGGGACTACCTGTCGGCCGCGTCGTTCCTCGGCATCGCCGGTGCGATCGCGTTGTACGGCTATGACGGCTTCCTGTATTCGATCGGGTTCCTGGTCGCGTGGTTGGTCGCGTTGTTGCTGGTGGCGGAGTTGTTGCGTAACACCGGTAAGTACACGATGGGTGATGTGCTGGCGTTTCGGATGCGGCAGCGTCCGGTGCGGGCGGCGGCGGCGACCTCGACGTTGGCTGTGTCGTTCTTCTATCTGTTGGCTCAGATGGCGGGCGCGGGCGGGCTTGTCGCCTTGCTGCTCGGTATCGAGAGCAAAGTCGGCCAAGCCGTCGTGATCGTGATCGTCGGCGCGCTGATGATCTTGTACGTGCTCATCGGTGGGATGAAGGGCACGACGTGGGTGCAGATCATCAAGGCGGCGCTGCTGATCACGGGTGCCGCGGTGATGACGGTGTGGGTGCTCGGCAAGTACGGCTTCAACCTGTCGACCCTGCTCGGCGCCGCTGTGGACAACAGCCCGAAGGCGGGGGAGAAGGTGCTCAGCCCCGGCCTGCAGTACGGCGCGACCGGGTTGAGCAGGCTCGACTTCCTCTCCCTGGCGATCGCGCTGGTGCTCGGGACCGCCGGGCTGCCGCACATCCTGATGCGCTTCTACACCGTGCCGACCGCGAAGGAAGCCCGCCGCTCGGTGGTGTGGGCGATCGTCCTGATCGGCGTCTTCTACCTGTTCACCCTGGTCCTCGGCTACGGCGCGGCCGCGCTGGTCGGGCCGGAGGCGATCCAGAACGCGCCGGGCAAGGTGAACTCGGCGGCCCCGCTGCTCGCTCAGGCCCTCGGCGGCCCGATCCTGCTCGGCTTCATCGCCGCTGTTGCGTTCGCGACGATCCTGGCGGTGGTGGCCGGGCTGACGATCACGGCGTCGGCGTCGTTCGCGCACGACATCTACGCCAACGTGATCAAGAAGGGCGCGGCTGACGACAAGGACGCCGAGGTGCGGGTCGCGCGCATAACCGCGGTGGTGATCGGTGCGGTGGCGATCGTCGGCGGGATCGTCGCGAACGGGCAGAACATCGCGTTCTTGGTGGCGTTGGCGTTCGCGGTGGCGGCGTCGGCGAACCTGCCGACGATCCTGTACTCGCTGTTCTGGAAGCGGTTCAACACCTCCGGCGCGCTGTGGAGCATCTACGGCGGACTCGGCGTCTGCGTACTGCTGATCGTGCTGTCACCCGCCGTATCCGGCAAGGCGACCTCGATGTTCCCCAACGCGGACTTCGACCTGTTCCCGCTGTCGAACCCCGGGTTGGTGTCGATCCCGGTGTCGTTCATCCTCGGCTGGTTGGGCACTGTGCTCTCCAAGGAGCGCAACGATGCCAAGTACGCGGAGATGGAGGTCAGGGCGCTCACCGGCGTCGGCGCCGAGAAGGCGACCGAACACTAGGACGAACGACACCGGATGGGGCTTCGTGTGGCGGAGTCCATCCGATGTCGGCCAGAAAGCCCGCACACCTGGCGGGCCGAAAGGAAAAGGCCGAGGGGTGGCGCCCCTCGGCCTTTTCCTTTCGGCTAGCGACTACCGCGGGGGATCAGACGCCCGCGATACCCCGGATCCAGGTCCGGTACTGGCCGACGTGGGTGTAGTTGGTGACGCGGACGCGGTCGCTGGTCGAGGCGACGCCGACCTGCCTGCCGTTGCCGAACATCGGGCCACCGGAGTCGCCACCGGCGGTGATGCCGTCGATGCGGGTCGCCTGGACGGCCACGCCGCCGATGTAGTCGCGGGCGTTGGTGCTGGTCACCCGGACGTTCGCGTACTTCAGGTAGCGCGACTGGCAGTTGATCTCGGGCTGGTTGGTGCAGGTGGCGCCCCAGCCGTAGACCTGGACCGTCTGGTTGACGGCCACGTCAGCGGTGGTGCCCAGCGGCGCGTAGGTGGCCTGCACGCTGCGGTCGAGCCGGACGATCGCCAGGTCGGCGGAGGGGTGGATGGTGGTCTGCACACCGTTGGCCATGGTGCCGCCGGAGGTCTGGTCCAGGCTGCCGATGCGGAAGCTCAGCGTGCCACCCACACAGTGCCGGGCGGTCAGGATGTACTGCGGCGCGATGATCGTCGCCGAGCAGTTCTGCTGGCCGTTCTTGAACAGCCGGGCCGCCCATGGCCCGCTGGTCGCGAAACGGCCGTCGATGATCTGCGTGCTGAAGTCCGGGTCCGATTCCGGCACGACCGGCGCGGCGGTGGCCGCGGGAGCCACGCTGACCATCGCCAACGCCGCACCGGCGGCGGTCAGGAGGAACTTGACCTTGTTCATGGTGATACTCGATTCTGCGGCCGAGGCCGCGGCAGGGAATCGGTACTCGTGGGCGGTGGGCGCCGCGCACGTCAGGGAACTCGCACCCGGTCCGCCGACGGCCAAGACCATCCGGGAGCGGCCTTGGCTGTCACCCTCTGGGACCGGGTGATCACTGTTCGCCCAGTCACCATTTCACTCGCGTGGGGCGGGAGCAAGGGTGCCGGTTTCCCAGGGTTCCCAGTTGCCGATGAACCGGTGGTGGGAACACCCGCCAGTAGCATCAGCCGGGAGCGGGGCGGCGTCGGTGCCGTCGCGGGAGATCTGGAGGGCGAACTCGATGGCGCTTCTGCGCAGTTACGTCTCCGGCCGGTGGCACACCGCGTCGGTGGACGGCACGCCACTGCACGACGCGGTGACCGGCGAGGAGATCGCCAGGATCTCCTCGGACGGTGTCGACATGGGCGCGGCGCTCGATCACGGCAGGCGCGTCGGCGGACCCGCGCTGCGTGAACTCACCTTCCACCAGCGCGCCGCGCTGCTCAAGGTGCTCGCCTCGCACCTGATGGAGCACAAGGACGAGCTCTACGCGCTGTCGACCCGTTCCGGCGCCACTCAGCGCGACTCGATGGTCGACATCGATGGCGGCATCGGTGTGCTCTTCGGCTACAGCGGCAAAGGCCGCCGCGAACTGCCCAACTCCACCGTCTACGTCGACGGCGCGCTGGAGCCGCTCGGCAAGGGCGGCACCTTCTTCGGCCAGCACATCGCCACCCCGCTGCGCGGTGTCGCGGTGCAGATCAACGCGTACAACTTCCCGGTGTGGGGTCCGCTGGAGAAGTTCGCCCCGGCCTTCGTCGCGGGCGTGCCCAGCCTGATCAAACCCGCCAGCCCGACCGCGTATCTCACCGAGAAGCTGGTGGAGTTGATCGTCTCCTCCGGCATCCTGCCCGAGGGCAGCGTGCAGCTCGTCTCCGGCAGCGCGGGCGACCTGCTCGACCACCTCACCCCGCAGGACCTGGTGTCCTTCACCGGCAGCGCGTCCACCGCGCAGCGGCTGCGCGTGCACGAGAACGTCATCCGTCAGTCGGTGCGCTTCAACGCCGAGGCCGACTCGCTCAACTGCAGCATCCTCGGCCCGGACGCCAGGC
>JALZNB010000429.1 GCA_030857905.1 Actinomycetota bacterium | reverse complement strand
GCCGAGCGGTACACCGACCGCGCGTGCGCGACGAGATGCGCGATCGCCCGGGTGACCGCGCGGTCACGGCGGCCACCCGCGCGGGCGTGGGCGAGCCGTTCGCGGTCCACGCCGAACGCGGCGAGGTGGTCGGCGGGCAGGTAGACCCGTCCCCGGTCGAGGTCCTCGCCGACATCGCGCAGGAAGTTCGTGAGCTGGAAGGCCTCGCCCAGGGCCAAGGCGTAGGGCGCGGCCTGCGCCCTGGCGCAGACCGTCCCGAGCACCGGCAACATCATCAGCCCGATCACCCCCGCCGACCCGTACGTGTACTCGGCGAGCGCGTCGAGGTCGGCGTAGTCGGTGACCGAGAGGTCCATCCGCATCGAGTGCAGGAACGCGGTGAACACGTTCGGGTCGATCTCGTACCGAGTGACGGTGTCGGCCAGCGCGGCCAGCACCGGGTGCGCGACCCGTTCCCCGGCCAGTGCCGCCTTGAGCCCGGCCTCCACATCGTCCAGCGCGCCCGCCGGGTCCGCTCCGGGCTCGTCGACGATCTGGTCGGCGACCCGGGCGAACCCGTACAGCGCGTGCACGGCGGGTCTGTGCACGGCCGGAAGCAGGCGGGTGGCGAGGAAGTAGGTGCGCCCGTGGTCGGCGTTGATCCGGCGGCAGACCGCGTACGCGGCTCGCAGGTAGGGGTCGTCGGCACGCATCGCGCCAGCATCGTCGCACGCTCGTCGCCGCACAGCAGAAGTAGCGGGCTTCATGACCGGACTAGCGCTTGCAGTTGACCCACTGCGCGGACGGACATTCTCCGGCGTCGGTCTTGTAGGTGTCGATCAACTGTCGGACCAGCCCGTGTGCCGCTGCCGCGTCCTTGGTCGCCGTCACCAGAACGACCCGGCACAGTGAGCCTGTGGTGCGCAAGCAGGTGCCGAGCTGGGCCTTGCCGTGGTCCCGCCAGAACTTGGAGGGCACCGCGCCGTACTTCCACACCCGGGGTTCGCGGTCGTCGTCGGAGTAGTTGATCGAGTAGACGAAGTGGTCGCCGTCGGCTTCGCGCGCCTTCGGGTCGGCCGGGGTCGCGGCCGCGCGGGCCTTGAGCGCGGTCAGGTCGGGTGCCGCGGTGATCACCAGGGTGGACCACTCGACGCTGTAGGGGTGGTTGCCGGGAACCGAGTTGGCTCGCTTGTAGAAGGCGATCCACTCGGGACTCGCCAGCGTGCAGGTGGCGCTGCCCGGCTGGCCCGGTGCGACCGGACCCGCTTGCGCGTCGCAGATGCCCAGCGGCGCGTTGTCACCGAGCCAGTGCCCACGCACGGACACGGTGACGGCGATCTTGCTGGTGTTGGTGAACTGCACGGTGATCGAGCAACTCGCCGTGCCGCACTCGCCGAATTCGTGGGTGCCGTCCTGCACGGTGGTCAGCACGTCGATGGGCGCGGTGAGCTGCCCGGCCTGGCCCGCGAGGTCCTGGTAGAACTTCGCCACGTCGGGCGAGCCATCGGTGACGGTGGCGGTGAAGTCGCTGACGGCGGTGGTGTCCGAGGAACCCACCCGGTCCAGTTCCACCTTGACCACGCCGTGCGGTGCCCGCTCGGTGACGTACACCGAGCCGCCGCCGGTCTCGACCTTGACCGCCTTGACCGCGCCCACATCCACGGTCTCGCCGTCGGTCAGCGGGCGCTTGCCCGCCCGCTCCACGCCCTTGCCCAGATGCTGACCGAGAACGTCCGGGGTGAACACGTCGGCGAACTCGATGCCGAGGAACGCCGCGGGTACCTTCACCCAGCGGTCGGCCACGGCCGCGCCTTTGCCCTTGCCGTTGGGCAGCCCGCTCAGCGTCGCCCAGAAGTCGGCAGGCGCCTTGAGGTAGATGGTCTTGTTGACAACCAGCACCGTTCCCGCTTTGCCGTCCAGGGTGAAGGTGCCGAAGACCTCGCCGGTCTGTGCGCTGGTGAGGTCGAAGGTGACCTTGTCATCGGACGCGGACGACATGCTGCCCTGGTAGCGGACCGCGCCGGACTCGGCGAAGTCGAGCAGTGACTGGGTGATCGACTCAGTCGCGTCCGGCGGCCGGATCTCCGCGGGCACCGCCGTCCCCGGTACCCCCGCGCACCCGGTGACCAGAAGAAGGATGCCGAGCAGGAGCCCAGTCCCCGCACGCCGTCGAGCTAGTCGCATCGCCGCTCCCCACCTCGCCGCCAACCGCCGCTCACCAAGGCGAGAAAGCCCCGTCGTAACGCATTATCCCGGCGGGAAAGCGTTACAAGTTCACAGTCCGCTTACAGATTCGCCGACGTTTCTCGCCCGGCTTGTTCTCACGCGCGGCCCGGTGACGCGAAGCGCCGCCAGCCGCCCGGAGATCACCACCGGCGGGATGCCCACCCCCGGTGTCGTACCGCTGCCCGCCAGCACCGCGTTCTCGACGCCGTTGACCAGGTTCCCCGGTCGGAACGGGCCGGTCTGGGTGATCGTATGCGCAAGGGAGAACGGCGTGCCCTCGGCCATCCCCGCCGCCGCCCAGTCGGCGGGTGTGCTCATTCGCAGCAGGTCGGTCGCCGAGCCGAACCCGGTCAGGCCCCGGTCTTCGAGCACTGTGAACAACTCGTCGCGGTAGGCCGGGCCGACGCGCTCCCAGTCGACAGGGCCGGTGCGCAGGTTCGGGCACGGTGCCAGCACCGAGATCTGCTGCTTGCCCGAGGGCGCCAGCGTCGGGTCGGTCGCCGTCGGTCGTGTCACCAGCAGCGACGGATCGGTCATCAGCGACCCTCGACGGGTGATCTCGTCGAAGGTCCGATCCCACGCCCGGCCGAAGAACATCGTGTGATGGTCCAGTTCCGGCCAGGTGCGGTCGGTTCCGGTGTGCAGCACGAACGCCGAGGGCGAGTAACGCAGCGGGATCGGCCTGCGTGGGGTGAGACCGAGCAACCGGTAGCTCGCGGACAGATCCGTGGTGAGCACCACCGCGTCACAGGGCACTCGCTCGCCTGACGTCGTTCGCACGGCCTTGACGCGCTCACCTACCCGTTCCAACCAGGCTGCGCCCGTCGAGTACCGCAGTCGCACACCGGCCCGCGCGGCGGCGCCCGCCATCGCGTCGGCGACCGAACCGACGCCGCCGCGTGGGAAGTAGACGCCCGCGACGGTGTCCATGTACGCGATCACCGCGTAGGCGGCCAACGCTCTCCGGGGCGGCACACCGGCATAGAGGGACTGGAATGAGAACAGCCTGCGTAGGCGGTCGTCGGTCAGGAAACGGCCGACAGCGGGTCCGAGCCTGCCGAAGCCACCCAGCGCCGCGAGTCGCGCCAGATCCGGGCCGACCACGTCGAAGGGGGAGTCGAAGTTCGCGCCGATGAACCTGTCGCGCTGTACCCGGTACAGGTCCGTCAGCCAGGCGCGCATCCGCCGGTAGCCGTCGGCCTCGCGTGGACCCGCGACCCGGCGGACCTCGGCTTCCATCGCGTCGCCGTCGGTGTGTACGGAGATCGTGCTGCCATCGGCGAAATGCGCGCGATAGGCAGGATGCAGCTCGATCAGCTCGACCTCGGCCCGCAGCGACGTCCCCACGGCGGCCAGGGCCTCGTCGATCAACTCTGGCATGGTCAGCACAGTCGCGCCAGTGTCGACCCGGTAACCGTTCAGC
>JALZNB010000416.1 GCA_030857905.1 Actinomycetota bacterium | reverse complement strand
TCGTCGGCCGTGCTGCGGGTGCGGCGGACCAGATCAGCCATCGACATGCGTTTGAGCAGCGGCGACAGGGTGCCGGAATCAAGACGGAGGTGCGTGCCCAAATCCTTGACCGACAGGGCGCCGTGCTCGAAGAGAGCGAGCATCACCAGGTACTGCGGATAGGTGAGACCGAGTTCGTCGAGCAGCGGGCGGTAGCGGTTGGTGAGGGCGCGTGAGGCCGAGTAGAGAGCGAAGCACAGTTGTTGGTCAAGGGCCAACGGGTCACGCTCGGCCATCACGCGCCTCATTTCCCGGTGCGGTGATCACGAACATTCACCGCGCTAGACGACAACCAGATCAACGTCGATGTTCCCACGGGTCGCGTGGGAGTACGGGCACACCTGGTGGGCTTTGGCGGTCAGGTCCTCGGCGACCGCGCGGTCGAGACCGGGGAGCGAGACCTGGAGGGTGACCGCGATGCCCAGGCCGTCCTCGGTCTTGCCGATGCGCACCTTCGCCGAGACCTCGGAATCCTTGATGTCGACCTTCGCCTGGCGCGCGACAAGCTGCAGCGCGCCGTGGAAGCACGCGGCGTAGCCCGCGGCGAAGAGCTGCTCGGGGTTGGTGGCCGCGCCGCCGGGGCCGCCGAGGCCCTGGGGCATTGCCAGGTCGTTGTCGAGGACACCGTCCGACGACCGCACGTGGCCGTTGCGGCCGTCACCGGTCGCGGTCGCCTGGGCCTCGTAGAGAGCCTTCACGGGATTGCCTCCTTGCTCGGGGTACCCGCTCGACGGTAGTGCACAACTAAGTTGTGCGCAATCCATACCGGAACCGTTCTTGTCGGACCGAGGTCACGCCGCCGTGGAGCGCGCGGCCGTCGCGGCGTCCACCTGACCGGCCTCGATCACCAGCCCGTGACGGGCCCCGTCGAGATCGACACACTTCGGATCGGTGCACTCGACCGTGTCGACGTCGAACACGATGAGCGTGCCGTGGCAGTGGCTGACCCGCTCGCGGCAGTCTGGGCACGGGGATGTCACGAGGCCCTCCTTGGGCGTGAGCCCGTGCCCTTCGCCGCGATCACCGCCTCGCGCAGCTCGTCGCGGTTCATCTTGGAGCGTCCCTTGATGTCCAGGTCACGGGCCAGCTTGTCGAGCTCTGCCTTGCCGAGGTTATCCACCTCGTCGGCCGCCGCCCCGGATGTACCGGTGTCCCGGCGTTTCTTACGGCTTTCCACGCTCTTGGCCAGCGCGTCGAACAGGTCGACGACCTTGGTCGGGCTGCTCGGCTCGGACTCGGCGACGACCTCGCGGCCCTCCTTCTTGTCCTCGATGAGCTGTTCGACCCGCTGGGTGTAGGTGTCCTGGTACGCGTCGGGTTTCCAGTCCTCGGTCATCGAATCGATCAGGCTGGTGGCCATGTCGAGTTCCTTGCCGCGCGCCGAGGCGATCTCCGGCATGGACTTCAGTTCCTTGGCGGGGTCGCGGATGTCGTCGGCGAACAACAGCGTGGTGAGGATGAGCAGGTCATCTCCCGCGCGCACGGCCGTCAGGTATTCCTTGCCGCGCATGACGAAGGTGGCGATCCCGGCGCGATTGGACTTGCGCATGGCCTGGAGCAGCAGGCTGTAGGCCTTCCCGTACTCCTCTTTGGCGGGCGCGAGCCAGTAGGTGCGCTGGTAGTGGATGGGGTCGATCTCATCGATGTCGACGAACGCGGCGATGTCGATCGTCCGGGAGCGGCCGGGAGCGATCTGGTCGAGTTCCTCCGGCTCGATGATCACGTACTCACCGCCGCCGATCTCCGCGCCCTTGACGATGTCGGAGAACGCGACCTCCTTGCCGGTGCGCTCGTTGACCCGCTTGTACCGGATGCGGTCGCTGGTGCCGCGCTCGAACTGGCGGAAGCTGATGGTGTGGTCCTCGGTGGCGCCGTAGAGCTCGACCGGGACCGTCACCAACCCGAAGTTGATCGCGCCGTGCCAAATCGGTCGGGCCATGGTGCCTCCCCTGCCGGTCGTCTCCGACCTCCAGTGTGGACCACGAACCCACCATCAGTCCTGTTCAACCGGGTGCGGCCACCACTTTCGGCGGATCGACTGGGCCGATCGGAGCAGCGGCGATCACTCCTCGTCGAGGCTCTCGCGCAGGGTGACGAGCGTTCTCGACAGCAAGCGGGACACATGCATCTGCGAGATGCCCAGCCGCTCGGCGATCTGGGTCTGGGTCATGTTGCGGACGAACCGCAGGGCCAGGATGCACCGCTCGCGCTCGGGCAGGCAGCGGATCAGGGGCCGCAGCGTCTCCTGGATCTCCACCTCGGCGAGCGCGCTGTCCTCGGCGTGGAGCGGGCCCGCCTCGGCGGGGAGGACATCGTCGAGTGGCACCGATCGGTAGACCTGACCCGCCTCCAAACCCTCGTAGACGTCCTCGGTGCTGACGCCGAGATGCCGACCGATCTCGCTGGGCGTCGGCGCGCGACCCAGGCGCTGCGTCAGCTCGTCGCCCGCGGTGGCCACGCCCCGGTGCAGGTCCTTGAGCCTGCGCGGCACCCGGACCGACCACGCGGTGTCGCGGAAGTACCTGCGGACCTCGCCCATGATGGTGGGCACCGCGTAGGACAGGAAGTCGATACCGCGCTCCGGTTCGAAGCGGTCGACCGCGTGGATGAGTCCCACCGTGGCGACCTGCTCCAAGTCCTCCTTCGGCACACCGCGATGGGTGAACCGTCGGGCGACGTGCTCGGCGAGCGGCAGATACCCGGTGACGAGCCGGGCCCGCGGTCCGGCCCGACCCGGATCGGCGGGAGGCAACGCGGCCAGCTCTCGGAACAACGGCGCCAGGTGCTCGTAACCGCTGAGCCGCTGCGCGTTCACGGGAGCACACTTTTCGGTGGGGCGAGCGGAAGCCACCGACTATCCATTTCGCCCGGCGACCGCACCGATGATCTCGTAGGGCGGCACCCAGCCACGCTCGACCAGCAGCCGATACAGCTCGTTGACCGCCTGCTCCACCGCCCGCGGTGATCCACTGGCCGCGACCAGGTCGCGCGCCGCGCCCACCAGGGCGGGATCGGGCTGAACCGCGTCCCTATCCACATCGCGGGACGGTTCGTCGGCGCCGGTCTTGCGCCGGAGATAGACGTCCAGCGGCTCGACCGACGGCTCTGCGAACATGTCCACCACGAGATGCGCCACTCGGTGCAGTTTCGTGTTGTACTGCTGCGACAGTCGAACGAGCGCGTGGAAAGCGTCGTTGGGCGAGCAGCGGTGCAGGACCACCAGCACACCCATGGCCTGCTCGATGGTCGCCCTGGTGCGCAGGGCTCGACGCAGACCATCCAGTTCGGACTCGAGCTCGGCGACCCGCCGGTCGGGGTCGTGGCTCACCGGCGACCCCCGGCGCACACCCGGGGTCTGTCCACCGCGCTGCCCATCGTCGGCTCCTCCCCGCTTTGGCTCTGCAGTCGTACGATTCCGACAGCGGGTAGCGAGGGGAAGCGGGAGCGTCCGGCACCCGCGCTGAGGCGGGGGTCGGGCAACACGCAGCAACTCGCTACACGCGAGCGCCGGGCGGCGGAAATTCGCCTGCCTCCCAGCGCGCTGCGGCTGCTTGCTCAACCGCTACCTGAGCACCCTATGAGATCACCGGGAACCGGCCGCAAGGCGGGTCCGCTCCACGCCTCACGGTCGTTCGGGCGACGCCGACACCGAACAGCCTCGCGGCGGGTCGGCCCCACGCCGACCGGCGCCGACGGAGTCGTGAAGGCGGCGCTCCCCGACCTGAGCGCGCCGACCTACGCGCCCGGCGGCCTACTCGATTTCGCCGATTTCGACCAGGGCTGACCGGCGTCATCCACTCCCTCCGATGGACGCAAACCGCACGTACTCCAGTGGTCTCGCTCGATCGGGTGGTTGAATCCACCCGTCTTGGGTAGTTCTTGTCAGGGGACACGGATTATCAGGAGGCGGCCTTGCGCCAGAAAAACGGCAGTGTGGGGAACTCGCCAAGGCCACTGTGGCGGGGTTTGGATTACGGCCCGGCCTTGGTGGTGCTTGACGCCGCGACCTCCGCGCCCTCCGAGCTGCCCGCGGCGTGGCAGCCCTTCGAACAGCGATTCCAGATCGCGTGGTGCGCGGTCCCCGACGGCGACGATTCGCTGCACCCCATCGAGGACGTACTGGAGACCTTGGCCGACCGCAACGTGCGGACCCAGGTCATCGCCCACGGGGCGCGTGCCGACGTGGCGGCCGTGGTGGTCGCGGAATTCCCGGAGATCGTGCGCGGGCTCATCCTGGTCGGCGCGGACACGACAGCCGCACCGACCGGAGTGCGCACCAGGATCGTCGCGGGCGACCGGTCTCCTGACCTGACCGATCCGACAACCATGCGAGAGGTACTGGCCGCTGTCGAAGCGGGTGATGTGGCCAGTGTGCGACTGAGCCTGCCGACGGCGGGCGAGATCGCGTTGGCCGGAACGTTCAACCGGTTCCGCCTCGCGCACGGCTGAGTCAACTCGGCCGTCAGACGTGGCGAACATGACATCTCGCGTGCCAATCACGCACATCAACGGTGTCCAACATCGGTGAAACGGCGGGCAGACAGATCAACCCGCGGCGAAACAGGCACCCGAGCGTTACCGCCGGTATCACCACAGTGACCGAACGATCGTTCTGAGGCGCGCAGTACGCGGCACTGCGACAGTCTCCCGACGGGGGCAATATCGTGGGCGCCATGAGCACACACTTCGACGTCGTGGTCCTGGGGGCAGGACCGGGCGGATATGTCGCGGCGATCCGGGCAACGCAGCTCGGGCTGAAGGCGGCGATCATCGAGGAACGCTATTGGGGTGGCGTCTGCCTCAACGTCGGCTGCATTCCGTCCAAGGCGCTGCTGCGCAACGCCGAACTCGCGCACATCTTCACGCACGAGACCAAAACCTTCGGCATCAACGTCGAGGGCACGGTCAGCTTCGACTACGGCGCGGCGTTCCAGCGCAGCCGCACGGTGGCCGAGGGGCGCGTCAAGGGCGTGCACTACCTGATGAAGAAGAACTCCGTCACCCAGTTCCAGGGCAAGGGCACCTTCACCGACGCCAACACCATCGAGGTCGCCCTCAACGACGGCGGCACGGAGACGGTCACCTTCGACAACGCCATCATCGCCGCGGGCGCCACCACCCGGCTGCTGCCCGGCACCGAGCTCTCCGAGCGCGTGGTGACCTACGAGGAGCAGATCCTCAGCGACGCCCTGCCCGAGAGCATCGTCATCGCGGGCGCGGGCGCGATCGGCGTCGAGTTCGCCTACGTCCTGCACAACTACGGCGTCAAGGTCACCATCGTCGAGTTCCTCGACCGCGTCGTGCCGCTGGAGGACGCGGAGGTGTCCAAGGAGTTGGCCCGCCGCTACAAGCGCCTCGGCATCGAGCTGCTGACCGGCACCCGCGTCGAGTCGATCGACGACTCCGGCGACAAGGTACGCGTCACGGTGTCCAAGGGCGGCAAGGAACAGGTCCTGGAGACCGACAAGGTCATGCAGGCCATCGGCTTCCAACCGCGGGTCGAGGGCTACGGCTTGGACAAGACCGGCGTGGCGTTGACCGAGCGCGGCGCCATCGACATCGACGGCCGCTGCCGCACCTCGGTGCCGCACATCTACGCCATCGGCGACGTCACCGCGAAGCTCATGCTGGCGCACGCGGCCGAGGCGATGGGCGTCATCGCCTCGGAGACCATCGCGGACGCGGAGACCATGGAACTGGACTACGCCATGATCCCGCGCGCGACCTTCTGCCAGCCGCAGATCGCCAGCTTCGGCTACACCGAGGAGCAGGCCAAGGAGAAGGGCTACGACGTCCAGGTCGCGAAGTTCCCCTTCACCGCCAACGGAAAGTCCCACGGCATCGGCGACACGGTCGGTTTCGTGAAGCTCATCAGCGACAAGAAGCACGGCGAGTTGCTCGGCGGACACCTGATCGGCCCGGACGTCACGGAGTTGCTGCCGGAGTTGACCTTGGCGCAGCAGTGGGACCTCACCGTGCACGAGGTCGCCCGGAACGTGCACGCCCACCCGACGTTGAGTGAGGCGGTCAAGGAAGCCATCCACGGCCTCGCCGGACACATGATCAACATGTGACGCGGTTCCACTCGCGCCGCCTTTCCCCGCGGAGAGGCGGCGCGAGTGCTATCTGCTGCGGCCACACGGATTGGTTCAGGGATAAAGCGTCTCGCCCTTGACAAGCATGTCGAGGAACTTCTCCAGCCGCCGCTGCCGGGTCTCCGGCTTCTTGGCGTCGTGGAGACGGTAGAGGATCGCGAAACGATTCTGACTCGTCAGCGTCTCGAAGAACGCCTTAGACCGCATCTCGTTTGGGGTTGTTGACAGGCAGGCGATAGTGTTGATCGCTTATGAGCGATGTGGAGAAGTGGTGTCCAGAGCCGTTGTGGCTGCTGGCGCAGCCGTTACTGCCTGATGCGC
>JALZNB010000413.1 GCA_030857905.1 Actinomycetota bacterium | reverse complement strand
CTCGACACCGCGGTCGAGGCGGGTTTGGTAGAAGAAGACCAGCGACAACTGGGGTGGTTCCGCTTCACTCATTCCCTGGCGGCCGAGGCGCTGTACGAAACCACCGGCAGGCTGCGCCGGGCCCGTCTGCATCGGCGGATCGGCACGGCGGCGGCCCGCGCGTGGACGGGGAACACCGGGAGAGCCGCCGAGATCGCCCGGCACTGGCTGTTGGCCTCCGAGCTCGACCCCACCGCCGCCGCCCATGCCTCGACTCACGCCGCCACCGCGGCCCGCGTCGCCGACGCCCGACTCGCCCCCGAAGACGCCGCGGAACTGTGGCGGCAAGCCCTCACCGCCGCCGAGCTGGCCGAGACCGAAGACCTGGATCGGCATCCTCTGTTGATCGGTCTGGGAACTTCCCTGTATCGGGCCGGGAACCCACCCGACGGGCTTTCGGTGTTCATTCAGGCCATGGAAGAAACCCTTGCGGCACATGACGTCGGTGGTGACCCGGATACTTCTCGACTGGTCACCGCCGCGGTCACGGCCATCAGCGAGTTGAACTGGTACCCGGCCGGCTACGGTGAAGTCGACAAGCGGCTTGTCGACGTCTTCGAGCGCGTACTCGCGCAGGTGTCCGACCCCGTGCCACGTGCGCTGATCCTGTCCTGCCTGGCCGTCGCCCGCTATTACGACGGGGACCCGGAGTGCCGCGCCACGCTGTCAGACGAGGCATTGGCCCTTGTCCGACTCACGACAGACACGGTGGCGCTGGCCCATGTTCTGTACCTACGGGTGGCGGCGCTGAACGGCCCCGATTACCTCGACCAGCGCCTCCAAGCAGTCACCGAGCTACTGGCGTTGCCCGGCTTGTCGTCGCTGATGACAGGCCGAGCCCGGCAGCTCCGTGCTCAGGTGCTTGTCACTTCGGGCCGAATTTCCGAGGCCTCGGCCGAATTGGACCTCGCGGGCCAGCTCGTTGAAGAGCAACGCTCGCCCCTACGTACGCAGCTCGCCTGGTCCCGAGCAGGCTTGCTGTTGCTCGGCGGGCATTGGCGGGAGGCCGACGAACTGAGCCGGGCGACCTACGACCTGCACGCTCGGATGAAGTGGGGCACCGCGCAATTCAACCGACTGGTCCAACGTTGGGAAGCCGCGTATCTCATGGGTGGCGGCTCGGACCTCGTCGACGAATTGCGCGCGGTCGCGGAGTCACCCGGCCAGCCAGCGCTGCACGGCATCCTCGCGATGGCGCTGATCGAGGCCGGGCAGGTTCACGACGCCCGCATCGCCCTGCGCCAGTTCCCGCACGGGCACAAGGACTACCTGTGGCTCTACACCCGTTGTTGGGCACTGCTCGCCGCGTCGCGTCTCGGCGAGACCGACCTGGTCACCCGGTTGCGCGCTCAACTGCGGCCCTACCGCCATTTGACTTGTTCGGTATCCGACCTCGCGATCAGCGGGCCGGTGGCCTACTTCACCGCCGAGGCCGCCTTGGCGCTGGGCGACCAGGCCGCCGCCATGGCCGATCTCGCCGTCGCGACCGACACGACCCGACGGATGGGTGCCGAACCATGGCTGGCCGAGGTGCGCGAAGCGATCTGTCGATGTACGGGTTCCAGCGCGGAGCGAAGTACAGGTAAACGTGCGGAGCTGCTCAGTGTGTCCACCGCCGAGCGAGACGAGTGATGGCGACCTGCCGGTGAGCGGCACGGCCAGGGCACATATCGCACCTCGATCCGTTCGGACCTGAGTGCGGGAAAGCGAAGCTGGCGGCCTCGCCCGGTCGGGGGGCTTGCCGGGACGAGGCCGTACTCCCATTGTCGCCCTTCGTAGGGCTGCCGTTACGTGTGGGGACCCTTAGTGTGGATAGCGCTGTGGTGGTAAGTGCCTGTGAGGACCGCGCGGCAGTGGCTTTCAGACAACGATGAGGCGGTGGCCCGGAAGGACCACCGCCTCATCGTGCGAGCGCTTTATGTGGACAGGCCGTGATGACGGCCGCTGCGGTCGTCGGTGACGTCGTCACCGCGTCGGTTCCACCAGCGCTTCGGCCCCAGGGTCTGGGGCGGTGCGGCTTGCGCGCCACCGTCGACCATCGCGACCCGTTCCACAATTTTCTGTCCGCCGAAGGTGAATCGACCCAGCGCCACCGCCGCGAGGAACACGATCAGAGCGCCCAGACCGGTGAAGAACGTCAGGTCCGTGATCGCACCCGTCACCGCCGACCCGGTCGGGGCACCGACGGAGTCGCCATTCCAGAAGGTGCTCACCGTTCGGCCGACGATGAACCACATGCCGCCGAGTGCGGCCAGCCAGCCCCAGAACACGCCACCGGGGCGGCGGGTGCTGGTGATCAGGCCCAGCCCGCCGATGATGACCGCGATCGCGGGAAGCACTTCGAGCCAGAACCGCCCCGAGGTCATGGCCCACGGTCGGTCCGGTTCGTAGGACAGGCCGAAGTACGGGCCGATCATCGGGGCGAGCCCACCCCAGAGCCCCAGCAGAACCAGCAGGAACCCGTTGACCGCGCCTCGGGTGCGGGGCACGTTCTTCGTGGTGGTGTGCTCGACCACCTCGGTCGGGGGCCCTTGAGGTTCCTGACGTGGCGGTACGTTCGCGTATTCGGCTGATTGCGACATCACATTCTCCTTCCGAATGCCCAGGAGGTACCCCTTAAGTCGCCGGTTAACCGCGATGAGTGCGTCCATGCCCGGTTCGGGCGACGCGCGATCTGGCGGAGGGCCCGCGCGAGGAAGCTCTCCAGATCGGTGGAGGACAGCCGCCTGGACGGGTGATGTCGAACGCGCGTCCATAGCGGGCCGCGGCCTGTGGTGAGTGCGGACATACACTCGACCGGGCCTGTGTGGCTGGGCAAGATCGGTATGGATCAGGACCATCGGTTCGCTGACCAGGAAGGTTCTCGCGTGGACGATCGACTGGCCGAGCTGGCGCGCGCATATGGGGTGGCCACCGAGTACGAGGCGTCCGGCCGAAAGTTGGTGACTGTCGCGCCCGAGGTTGTCATCGCCGTCCTCGCCCAACTCGGGGTTGACGCCGACAGTCCCTCGCCACTGCCGTCCGTGCCCAGCGTGGTGCGACGTGGGAGGACACCCTGGGTGGGGCGAGGGGAGATCCTGCTGGAGGACGGCACCACCAAGGCTGTGGACGGCGAGTTGCCCCCGGACCTGCCATTGGGGTGGCACCGGTTGCGGGTCGGCGACCAGGAGACCTCGCTGGCGATCACGCCGCCTCGGCTCCCCGACGTACCGAGGACGTGGGGCTGGATGACCCAGCTCTATGCCCTGCACACCGAGACCTCGTGGGGCATCGGCGACTTCGCCGACCTGCGGACCTTCGTCACCGCCGCGGACCGTGACACCGCGGGCGCGGTGCTGGTCAGCCCGGTCGGCGCGATCACTCCGACCCACCCGGTGCGGCGCTCGCCCTACTCGCCGTCGAGTCGTCGGTTCCTGAACCCGTTGCACCTGAGCATCACCGACACTGACGCCTTTCGCGCGGCAGACGACGACACCCGACGTCGGGTGCTCGCGCGTCGAGCGCCGCGGACCGACCTCATCGACCATGACGCCGTGTGGGCGGCCAAGTCGGCGGCGCTTGAGGTGCTCGCCGAAGGCATCGTCCTGCCCGACCCGGGCACGCTCGGCCCGGAGTTGGCGGATTTCGCGACGTTCTGCGCCCTCGCCGAGATTCATGGCGCGGACTGGCGTACCTGGCCCGCCGAGTTGCGGCATCCGAGGTCGCGCGCGGTCGCCACCGCCCGGCGTGACCTCGCGCGCCGGGTCGGTTTCCACGGATGGGTGCAGTGGCAGTGCGCCGAGCAGCTCGCCACGGTGCACGCGGCGGCGCGGGACATGCCGATCGGCGTGGTGCACGACCTCACCGTCGGGGTCGAGCCCAGCGGCGCCGATGCCTGGTCGTTGCAGGACGTGTTGGCGCCGCTGGTGTCTGTCGGGGCGCCACCGGACGCCTTCAGCCCCCTGGGGCAGGATTGGCAGCTTCCGCCGTTCCGGCCGGATCGGCTGGCCGAGACCGGTTACACCCCGTTCCGCGACATGATTCGCGCGGTCCTCGCCCACGGCGACGGCATTCGCGTGGATCATGTCGCCGGGTTGTGGCGCCTGTGGTGGATTCCGCCGGGTGAATCACCTGACCGGGGGACATATGTGCACTACGACGGGGACGCGTTGGTCGGCGTGCTCGCCTTGGAAGCGCAGCGGGCCAACGCCGTCGTCATCGGTGAAGACCTGGGGACGGTGCCGGACGAGGTGTCCGAGGCCCTGCGCGACCAGGGTGCGCTGAGCTGCTCGGTCGCCTGGTTCGAACAGGACGACCACGGCCGTCCGCTGCCGCCCGCGCAATGGCCCGAACGGGCGGTCGCGAGTATCTCGACGCACGACTTGCCGACCGCGTCGGGCTTTCTGGCGGGCGACCACGTACGCGTCCGAGCCGAACTCGGGCTGCTCACCGACCCGGCGGGTGAACGGCTGCGCGCCGATGCCGATCGGACGGCGTTGTTGGACCTGCTCGTCCGCGAAGGACTCATGGTCGAGGGCGCGGCCGAGGCGGACGTGGTCTTCGCGCTGCACGCCCTGCTCGCCCGGACACCGTGCGCCATCGTGTTCGCCGCGCCACAGGACCTCATCGGTGAACGTCGACAGCCCAACCTGCCCGGCACGATCGATCAGTACCCGAACTGGCGCATCCCGCTGCCGCTCACCGTGGATGAGGTGCTTGGCCACCCCGAGGTCAGGCGCGCGGTGGCCGAACTCCGGCGTGGCCGTACCCGCTGACCGCGCCCGTCTCCGCCCGCCGCGGTCAATCCGTGGCGGGCGAAGACGGATGGGGCTAGATGCTTCCGCCAGGTCCTGTCGGGCGGAAGGTCCCTGTGGTGCCGCCAGTGCGGCGAGTGGTGTCGGTCGGCACGCCCGCGGCCTCGCGACGAGTTGATGTCGCTGCCACGCCGAGAGCCACCATGCCCGTACCCAGGATCAGGTGCAGCCAGTTGTCGGCGGTGTTCATCGGGACGAAATTGGCGTTGCTCGCGTTGTCGACAACCCAACCGTAGAGCCACAACGCCAGGGTGATGATGCCCGCGCCGATGAGGAAGGCGCGCGCACCACCGAGCGTGCGGGCCATGGTCAGGCCCGCGAGACCGATGGCGATGTGCACCAGGTTGTGCAGCACGGACACTTGGAACAACCCGAACAGCATGGCGCCGGAGCCCTGTCCGGCGAACTGCATCTGGTCGTACTGACCGGTGATGCCCGGGATGAACCCGAGAATTCCGATCACCAGGAACAGCGCGCCGATGACTCTGGCGAGCGTTTGTCCCGGGTGGCGTGCGGTGGAGCTGGGGGCGTTGGCCATGTCGGCTCCTCTCCGAGAGCGTGGTCGACCAGCCCGGGTTACCCCGACGCGGTCCGGCCATGCCGAGGTTCCCCCGGACGAGTGGTCGACGTACTGGCGCACGCCCTCGGCTGAACATCCTGGCGGTCAGGGACAACTGTCCAGTGCCAAGGCGAGGGCGTCGCGTTCCGGGGCGGTGGAAGTGAGTTTGTATCGGGACTTCACCGTGATGTAGGTGCGGGCGTACGAGCAGTGGTAGCCCTGATTGGGCGGCATCCAGTCCTTGCCGCCGAGGTCGCCCGGCGTCTTGTCCCCTTTGGACTGGTTGGTCTTGCCGTCGACGGCGAGCAGGTTGCCGAGGTCGTTCGCGGCGGCGACGCGTTGGTCGGCGGTCCACTTGGCCGCGCCCGTGCGCCACATCTCGGCCAGGGGCACGACGTGCTCGATCTGGATGGCCGAGGTCGTGGTGAGGGTCTTGCCGGTGTACGGGTCGTGCAGGGTGCCCTCGGTCACCGCGCAGCGGCCGGGCTTTCTGGTGATCTCGACGAGGTCGCGGGCGAGGACCTGGCTGCGTTGGTCGCAGCCGTCGCCGTCGGTGTCGATCCATGGGCGGCCGAACACGCATTTCTTGCCCTTGCCGCAGTCGCGCTCGTAGCCGGTCATGCCGCCGGGTACGGCGATCGTCAACGCGGTCAGTGCGGTGCGTGCCGCCGCTGGGTCGAGGGTGCCGGGCGGCACGCGCTGATCGACGGTGCCGGTCGTGGCGTCGCTCGCACCGGGGACTGTGCAGGCGGTGAGGGGAAGCAGGGTCAGGGCGAGCGCGGTGAACAGGGGGCGTAACGCCATCGGGTGATCTCCTGGCCTCGGTGGTGCGGTGATCATGCCCGTTATTTCACCCGATCGTGTGACAGACCGGGGTGTGGCGGCGACGTGTCCCTGACATGGCCGGGAATGGACTGCGCGAAGCGGAAGACGGAATCCGGGTCGTAGGTCGTCTTGACCGCGCGGAGGCGTTCCCCGTTGCCGCCGTAATAGGCCGTGAGCCAGTCGTCCAGGGCCGAGTCGGGGAAGTTCGCGCCATACGCGCCGCGCCGCGGCGTGAAGGCGACCTCTCGGATCTCGCCACGCACCCGCCCGGCGCGGAAATGCTCGACCAGCCGAATACGGGGTGACCGCCACCGCGCACGGCGCACGGCCAACCCCGCTGCCGGGCCATCGCCAACGTCTCCGCTACGTCGACCAGAGTGTGGCAGCGAGGGAGGACTTCGACCGGCTGACCGATGAACTGGTTGCGGGATAACACGTAACGGTCGTCATCGAGACGTATCAAGATCCTGGAACAGCGTGGCATCGACCCCGGTCGGTTTTCGACGCACGACGGATGTGGGGCGGCCCGGCCGGGCCGGGCCGCCGGGGTCACCAGGTGCTGTTGTTCAGGCCGGTACCGAGGTAGATCTGGGCGAAACCGTTGCCGTCGTTGTCATCGGTGTAGGCGAGGGTGATCAGACCCCACGGATCGACCGTCATCGCGGGCTCGTCCTGGCGGCCGGTGATCGTCGTGTGCGCCCGCAGCCGAGGCTGCCTGCCGGTGACCGAGCCATCGGGATTGAGGCCCTGGACGTAGATGTCGGTGGCCTCCGACCAGTTGACGACGACGGAACGTTGATCGTCGACGCCGATCTGGGGGTCTACACCGGGCAGGACGGTGTCGACGGGAGCCTGGGCGACACCGGTCGCGGAGAACGAGCGAACGCCGACCTGTGGGGTACCGGTGTGGTCGGTTTCCCAGGCGACCGCGAAATCACCGTTGACGTTCGCCGCGACCACCGGGTCTCGCTGGCGGCCATCGCCGGAGACATTCACGGTGCCCTGGGCCAGTTTGACGCCCCCTGCCGGTGTGAGGACCTTGCGGGCGATCTGGGAAAGGCCGGTCCCGGCGCCGTCCTCGGTCCAGACGACGATCGCGTTCTGGGCCGCGCCCATGGCCACATCCGGGGCGCCGTGGGCGCCGCCGGTGGCGTGCGCTTGGGCCTCGTAGGTCTTCGAGGTGATCGAGGCGAACCCGGAGACCCGCACGGTCGACGCCGCGGTGCCCTGGATGTCCTCGAACACCACGGCGAACCCGGGCCCGTCCGGATCGGCGGCCACCGCGGGCTTGACCTGCTGCCCGGCCGAATTGCCGTTCGCTGTCGCGGAACCGGTGACGGTACCCGCGGTGTTCACCGTCTGCGCGGCGATCTGGAAGTAGCCGTTGCCGTCCGGGTCGGTCGCCCAGACCACGACGGTCGTGCCGTCCTCGCGCAGCGCCACGTCGGGCTGCACGTGTCGCCAGTTACCGGTTCCGCCCGCCGACAGCTTCTTCTCGAACAGCGAGGTCCCGTTGCGGTACAGGCGCAGGAACACCTCGCTGTGCACGGGGTCGAGCGGATTGGTCTCGTCGCGGTCGTCCTCCCAGACCACCGCGGTGTAACCGGTGCGGACGGACGCGACCGCCGCGTTGTCCTGGTCGCCGGTGGCGACGCTGTTGGCTGTGGTCCAGGTGATGGTGCCGTCCGCGTGGGCGACGCCTGCCGCGGCGACCGTGATGGCCAGCGCGGTGAGTGGGGCGAGGATGCGCATGATTGTCCCGTTCACGGTGTCCGCAGGCCAGGGTTGCCCGCTTCGATGGCGTAGGTTTTGACGGTCTTCACCGGAAGGTCGCGCACGGTCACCTTGTCCACGACTCGGAAGTCGACGGTCATCTGGGTCGGTGTGACGACCGTGCGGACGTAGCCGCGCTGGTTCTTGTAGAACTTCACGTGCGGGTTGAGACTCGACGTGCCGGTCTCGGCCGCGTTGCCGTCACCGCCGGAGGTGATCGATGTGGTCACCAGCTCGGTGCCGATGATCTTGTTCTGCGTGGTGTAGTCCGCCATCAGGTCGCTGGCCCACGAACGGTGCACGTCACCGGTGAGCACGACCGTGCTGGTGTTGCCCTGGGTTTCCCACGCTTTCTGCAGCCTGCCCCGGTTCGCCGAGTAGCCATCCCAGGAGTCCATGCTCTTGGCGCCGTCGGCGGAGGCCAGCTTCTGCGCGAAGAACACCTGCTGGCCGAGCAGGTCCCACGTGCCGAGCTTCTGCCTCATACCGTCGAGCAACCAGGTCTCCTGCGCGGTGCCGGTCAACGTGCGCGTGGGCGCGTCGGCCTCCGGACAGACCTTCGTACCGTCGCCGCACGCCTGGTCGTCGCGGTACTGGCGGGTGTCGAGCATGTGCATCGTGGCCAGGCTGCCCCAGCGGACACGGCGGTAGAGCTGCATGTTCTCGGCGAGGGGGGCTTGCGCCGATCGGAGCGGCATGTGCTCGTAGTACGCCTTGTAGGCCGCCGCTCGACGGGCTTTGAAGTCACCCGTGGGGGAGGTGTCGCCACGGACGAGGTTTGCGTAGTTATTTTCGACTTCATGGTCGTCCCATACGACGAGCCATGGCGCGACCGCGTGCGCCGCCTGAAGGTCCGGGTCGCCCTTGTAGAGCGCGTGCCGCACCCGATAGTTCGCGAGGGTGGTGATCTCGGTCGACGGCAGGTGGGTGCGAACGGCTGATGCCGCCTTGCCCTCATAGAGATAGTCCCCGAGGTGCAGGATCAGGTCGGGGTGCTCCTCGGCCATCCTGCGGTAGGCGGTGAAATAGCCCGCCTCGAAGTGCGCGCATGAGGCGAACAGCATGGTCAGCGCGGGACTTGTGCCGGTGGCAGGCGCGGTGAGTGCCCGGCCGACCTGCGAGATGTGGCCTTGGGCGCGAAAGCGGTAGAAGTACTCGCGGCCGGGCTGAAGACCTCCGACCTCGACATGGACGCTGTGGGCGGACCCCTGCGTCGCGTTGACCGAACCGGTACGGGCCAACTGGGTGAAACGGTCATCGGTGGCCACCTGCCACTCGACGGCGACCGTGGTGTTGGCCATGCCGCCCAGACCGTCGGCGTTGAGAGGGCTCGGGGCGAGACGGGTCCAGAGGACGAAGCCGTCGGAGAGGGGCTCGCCGGAGGCGACCCCCAGGGTGAAGGGATAGGGGGCGGCGTGGGCGTTGCTCGCGCTGAGCAGTGTGACGCCCGCGCTTGCGAGACCCCCGAGGAGGAACGTCCTTCGTTGCAGTTGGGTCATGTGATCGTTCTTACGACCTCGCCGCCCACCGCACCAGCCCCACGCACCCACTGTTCATCGGATGTGCGTCCGGAAAGTCGCGTGGTGATGATCTAGCGGAGGTGGGCTTGATCCCGCACAGTAGAAAGGAACGACGGGAGGTCTGGTGGACGCGGCGGCTGTGGTGAATCTCGTCATCGCTGGTGGGGTCGTGGTGTGGGTATTGGTGCGGGATCTCACCGCGCGGCCGTTGAAGGAGACGTCTCGGCTGGGGATCGTGTTGTTCGTCGTGGGCATCGTCGAGTCGATCCAGTTTCTCGCTCAGCGTGAGCCGATCGCGCCCGCTGTCGGGTTTCTTCTGTTGAGTGTGGTGATCGGGGTGGGGTTGGCCTGTGGTCGGGCGATCTCGGTGCGGTTGTGGCATGAGGGCGACCAGATGTTCCGGCAGGGAAACTGGGTGACGCTGGTGTTGTGGATCATTGGCGTCGGGCAGCATTTCCTTCTCGACCGGGTGGTCGCGCCGGGACTCGCCGCGTCGACGATTCTGCTGTACCTCGGGATCGTGATCATCGCCCAGCGACAGACGCAGCTCAGCCGGGCCAGGGGCAATGCGCTGAGACAGGTGGGGCGACCGCCGATCGGGTGAGGAGTCCGCGTCCCCTGTGGATCGTGGTGGTGGTCACGTGAATGCCGCGCGACCAGGGGTTTGAGTTAGCCTGCCCTAACCATCTGGAGGAGGCTGACGGTGACCAACCCGTTCGAGGACGAGAACGCGACTTATCTGGTGCTGGTCAACGACGAAGGCCAGCACTCGCTGTGGCCCGCGTTCGTCGATGTGCCCGCCGGATGGACGGTCGCGCACGCGGAGGACACCAGGCAGGAGTGCCTGGCCTACGTCGAACGGAACTGGACCGACTTGCGGCCGAAGAGCCTCATCACCGCGACGGACGGCCTCAGCGCTCGCTGACGGCCCCCATCACCGGATCGGTGATGCTCGGCTTGCCCGTCTCCACCTGACCCGCGAATCGGCGGAGGAAGCCGTCGGTGGTGGCGGTCAAGTCGTACCAGTTGCCGGTGCCGTCGACCCGGAAGTGGTCTTCCACCGTCGCTCCGGGCGCGACGGAGTAGGTCCACGGCCCGCCGGAGCGGTTGCCGACGACCACCGTGACGGTGCACGCCGCGCGCCCGGTGTTGGTCATTCTCAGGTACACCCGCCGCTCGGTGGGCACGGCTCGCAGCACCACTTCCGGGTTCGCCGCGCCCGTGCCTGTCGCGGTGACGCGATTGCCCGAGAAACGCCGGACGAACCCGTTCGGCCCGTACGCGGTCAAGTCGTACGCGCCCGTCGGACTTCCCGCCACGAACGAATCGGACAGCGTCTTTCCGGCCTCGACGGTGTACTGCCACGGCCCATCGGTCCGAAACCGGTTGGCGTACACCGCGAAATGTGCCCCGGCGGTACCAGTGTTCGCGAAGTCCAGCCACACCGCGCCCGGGGTGACCCGGGTGGTGACAGCCACGTGGTACGGCAGCGGCCGAGTCGGCCGTACCCCGGTCTCCTGCCTGGGTACCGCCTGTTTCGCGGGGGGCGTGCGGAAAGTGCCTCTCGGGCCACTGGTCGGCTTGGCCACGGGCAGAAGCGGGAACGCAGGCACGGCGGTGTCGAGGTCCAATGTGGCGGTGAGATCACCGCACACGGCTCGACGCCACGGCGTGATGTTGGGCTCCGCGACCCCGGTCCACCGTTCCAGGAACCGCAGCACCGACGTGTGGTCGAACACCTGCGAACACACGGCCCCACCTCGCGTCCACGGCGACACCACGATCATCGGTACCCGCGCGCCCAGTCCGATGGGCGTGCCGGAGACGATCTCACCGGTCGTGGACACCGTGCTGCGCCCGTCGCTGCCGTCACTGACGACCGGCGGTACCGGGGGCGGCATGTGGTCGAAGAAACCGTCGTTCTCGTCGTAGGTCAACAGGAAGACGGTCTTGTTCCACACCTCCGGTTTCGAGGCCAGAATGTCGAGCAGCGTCCATGTAAGCACCGCGCCGTTGCCAGGCCCGTTGGTCGAGTGCTCGCTCTCCGCGGTGTTCGGCACCAGCCACGACACCGCGGGCAGTCGATCCCCTTCGACGTCGGCGCGGAACGCATCGGCCAGGCCGCCCGATCGCTCTCGCCGCATCGCGCCGTCATAGAGGGCTCGCTCGGCCGGGGTGAGTGTCGCGACTCCCTTGGCCAGATGGGAAAGCATCGTGTTCCTGGTGGCGGTCGACGCCGCCCGCAACGCGTCATAGAACGCCTCGACCTTGCGGTATCCCGTCTGTGCCAAGGCTTTCTCGCCGATGTCGACGAAGGTCTTGAAATACTCCAACGAGTTGTCGGTGAAGTTGTCCCACTCCTGGTAGAGCCGCCAGCTCACGCCCGCCTTCTGCAACCGTTCCGCGTAGGTCGTCCACGTGTAGCCGGTGTGTTCGGGGTTGCCGTAGGGCGCGTTGCCGATGGCCCGGGTCGATGTGCCCGGTTCGTGGCCGATCATGCCGCTGAAGAGATGGTTGCGGTTCGGGTTCGTCGGGCCCATCTCCGAGCAGTGGTAGGCGTCGCAGATGGTGAACGCCTCGGTGAGGGCGTAGTAGAACGGCAACTGCTCGCGGCGGTAACCGGACATCGTGTTGGTCTGCTTGTTCGGCACCCACGCGTCGTAGCGGCCCCGGTTCCACGCGGCGTGCCCGTCCGACCAGCCGTGTGGTGTTCCCGCCATGTGGTGATCGCTGACCGGGTAGGGCAGCACGTGCCCGTCCGGGTGGCCGACCTTCAGGTCATCGGTGACCTTGGCAGGCTGGTACAGCACGGATCGACCGGTGGACAGGGTGAGCGCGTGCGGGTCGTTGAACCCGCGAACCCCGCGCAGCGCGCCGAAGTAGTGGTCGAACGACCGGTTCTCCTGCATCAGGATCACCACGTGCTCGATCACGTCGAGACCACCGGTCCGCGCCGGTGTGGCCATCGCCGCGCGCAGACTGGGTGGCAGTAGTGCGAAGGCCGCCGCACCGCCGGCCGTCATGCTCAGAAACGACCGTCGGTCCATGGTGCTCCCTCGTCGTCGGAGGCGAGCACGCGGAGATGTCCGCGCGCTCCTGCCAACGACAGACCATGTTCGAGCAGCGGGTCAAGGGCTGGGAATGAACGTCCTCCGAGGTTCATCTCCCGTTCGACAGCGAGTCACAACAGCCGTTCCAGCAGCGGCCGGAAGCGCGGCGGGATCGGTGTCGACAGGGCGATGGACGACGACACCCGTTCCACGCCGGGCACCTTGACCACTTCGTCGATGACCCGTTGCAGGTCCGTGTTCGACCGTGCGGCGAGCCGGACGAACAGGTCGCCGCCGCCGGTGGTGGCGTGCGCCTCGCAGACCTCGTTGATGGCGGCCAACCCCTCGATGACGCCCGTGCGCCTGCCCTGGCTGATCTCCACGACGGCGAACGCCGTCAGTTCGTAGCCGATGGCGGCCAGGGACACCGCGGGGGGAAACCCGTCGATCACTCCCCGGCCGAACAGCTTGTCGAGTCGCGCCTGCACGGTGCCGCGCGCGACGCCCAGGCGGCGCGCGCATTCGAGGACGCTGAGGCGGTCTTCGTCGATGAGCAGCAGCAACAGTCGCGCGTCGAGCGCGTCGAGCGGGTCCCGGTCTGGTTCGGCGGCCACCGCGTCCTCCTGATCGCATCGCGCAATCGGCCTGCACGTCTGCTCTTCGACTGTACAGATTGTCTGGCAAGCGCTGAAACCGTGCTCATTCTGACCAGTCGTGCCTAGGTTTGCCCTGTCGTTCGGTGGGGTGGCGACGATTCACTCCAACCGTGACGAGGGTCCTGATTGGACGCCGACGCACGGGGTACTCCACGCGGGTACCTCGACATCCGATCCTGGGAGTTCGCCATGCGGTTGCCCACATCCAGAGGCCCGCTCAGTGCCGCCGTCATGGACGTGTTGCGCAAGCCGTGGCCACACGAGCGGAGCTTTCCCTCGGTCTCATCGACCGATGTGTTGCACGACGAGGACGCCCAAATCGCGCTGTGGACGTGCTATGAGCTGAGTTATCGCGGGTTCGACGGTGTGGACCTCGAATGGGAGTCCGACCCGGGGCTCGTGGGATTCAGACGGGAGCTGGAACGGCACCTGCTCGCGCGGCTGCGGCACCTCGCGGCGGACCGCACGGTGGAGTCCACCGACGTCCCCAGCGCGTTGACCGAACTGATCGCCGCCGACGACGGCCCACCGCTCGCGGGTTTCCTCCAGCGCGAGGCGACGGCGACCCAGTTCAGGGAATTCGTGGCGCACCGGTCGGTGTACCACCTCAAGGAAGCCGATCCGCACAGTTGGGCCATTCCCCGACTCGCGGGCCGCGCCAAGGCGGCGCTGATCGAGATCCAGGCCGACGAGTACGGCGGCGGGCGTGTCGAGCGGATGCACTCGGAACTGTTCCGCGCCACCATGCGCGAACTCGGACTCGACGACACTTACGGCCACTATGTCGACGCGGTTCCCGCCGTGACGCTCGCGATCAGCAACGCCATGTCGTTCTTCGGTCTCCACCGCCGGTGGACCGGTGCGTTGATCGGGCACCTGGCGGCGTTCGAGATGACGTCGTCACTGCCCAACCGCCGCTACGGCAATGGTTTGCGCCGCTTGGGCTTCGGTGAGACGGCCACCCACTTCTACGACGAACACGTCGAGGCCGACGCTGTCCACGAGCAGATCGCCGCCCATGACCTGTGTGGCTCCTATGCGAAGGACAACCCTGAAGCCGCGGAGGACATTCTCTTCGGCGCGGCCTGCGCTCTGGCCCTCGACGCCGAACTCGGCCGCCACCTACTCGATCGCTGGGAGCGAAACCTGTCCACCCTCGGCCGCGTCGCGGTCACGGCCGCCTGATCACCGCGCCGAACCGCCCGGTGCCGTGAACTTGCTCGACTTGTGTGTGCCGTCACAGAACGGCTTCACCGCCGACAACCCGCAGCGACACAACGCGACGGTTTCCCGCCGTGCGTCGATGATCTCGCCGTCCTGGCCACGCAACTCGAAGTCTCCACGCAACAACAGCGGGCCGTTCTCGTAGGTGGTGAC
>JALZNB010000402.1 GCA_030857905.1 Actinomycetota bacterium | reverse complement strand
CCGCGGGGTGGCCTGACCGGGCCTGTCGTCCCGCAGCATCTGGACCTCTATGGAGCCCTCTGTGGCCCCACCGGTTGTCTTCGAGGAGCGCAGCGGAGGCGTCGGCGGGGTCGTTGCCCTCGTGGTAATCGCCCAGCAGTGCTGTTTGTCCGCGAGAGGTTCGCCCCGGTCGGGGATGATGTCAGTGCGGACGTTTAGACTGCACCCAAGCGAGTCGAAGGAGATGCGCGTGGCTGAGATGTCCGTCCAGTTGGTCGCCGTGGAACGACGCCTGTGGTCGGGGACCGGCACGTTCGTTGTCGCCCAGACCACCGAGGGTGAGATCGGCATCATGGCTGGTCACGAGCCTGTTCTCGGTCAGTTGGTCGAGGGCGGTGTCGTCAAGATCAAAACCACCGACGGCGAGACCGTCGTCGCGGCCGTGCACGGTGGGTTCCTCTCGGTCACCAGCGACTCGGTGAGCATCCTCGCCGAGTCCGCCGAACTCTCCACCGAGATCGATGTCACCCGGGCGCGCTCCGCGCTCACCGCGGACGACGCCGACGAGCGGGTCAGGGCAGCCGCCAAGCTGCGGGCCGCCGAGCAGTCAGCCTGATGACGGCGTAGCGGGCAGGAGCGGCCGGTGGACATCAGCACAATGGTCGTCGTGCTGCTGGCCGCTGTCTTCCTGATCCTGCTTCTGTTGGTGCTGCGCCGTATCCGCCTGCTCCGCTCCGGCGGAATCCACGTCGCGCTGCGCACCCGGATCGACAACACGGGCAAGGGGTGGCACCTCGGTGTGGCCCGCTACCAGGGCGACGAGTTCGCCTGGTTCCGTGCGTTGAGTCTGCGCGCGGGCCCGGACGTGGTGATCCGCCGCGATGGCCTGGAGATCGCGCACCGCCGCGAACCCGAGCGTGGCGAGACGCCGAACATGCCGATCAGCTCGCGGGTACTGCGCTTCTCGGTGCCCGAAGGTCCCGGTCCCGGCGTGGAGATCGCGATGGGACCGGACGCGTTGACCGGTTTCCTGTCGTGGCTGGAAAGCGCCCCGCCCGGCAGTCGCCTTCCCTGGGCGTCCTAGCGTCGAGCCCACACCCGGAAAAAGGGGTGTGGGCTGTCCTCATCCTAACCGTTGGCCCCGGGCTGCCACAGCACGTCACCGTCGGGATTGGCGACTCGCGACAGGACGAACAGCAGGTCTGAGAGCCGGTTGAGGTACTTCGCCGTCAGGATGTTGGTCCGCTCCGCGTCGTCCTCCATCAACGCCCACGCGTTGCGTTCGGCGCGGCGGGTGACCGTCCTGGCCACGTGCAGCAGCGCCGCGCCGGGTGTGCCTCCCGGCAGGATGAACGACGTCAACTTCCCCAGTCGCTCGTTGAAATCATCGATCCAGCCCTCCAACCGGGTCACGTACGCCTCGGTGATGCGCAGCGGCGGGTACGGGGGATCGGGAACGATCGGCGCGCACAGGTCGGCGCCGACGTCGAACAGATCGTTCTGTATCCGGCGAAGCACGTCGGCCAGTTCGTCTGACAGCGCGCCGAGTGCGACAGCGACCCCGATCGCCGAGTTGGCCTCGTCGACGTCGGCGTAGGCGGCGAGCCGGACGGAGGTCTTGGGCACCCGGGAACCGTCGCCCAGCGCGGTGGTCCCGTTGTCGCCGACCTTGGTGTAAACGCGATTGATACGCACGGACATGCCACAACAGTAGGCGACCGGACACTCACAGCCCCCGGCCGTTCGTTGCCCGGACGCCGGGGGCATCATTGCCCGCGTGACAGAGCACTTCCAGGTTCACGGTGGCGCGCGGCTCGTCGGCTCGGTCGATGTCGTCGGCGCGAAGAACAGCGTGCTCAAGCTGATGGCGGCGGCACTGCTCGCCGAAGGCACCACCACCCTGACCAACTGCCCGGAGATCCTGGACGTCCCGCTGATGGCGGACGTGCTGCGCAGCCTGGGCTGCGCGGTCTCCCTCGACGGCGACACCGCCGTGATCACCACACCCGCCGAGTTGAACTACCGCGCCGATTCGCCGTCCATGGGCAAGCTGCGGGCGTCGGTGTGCGTGCTCGGTCCACTGGTCGGTCGCTGCAAGCGCGCGGTGGTGGCGCTGCCGGGCGGCGACGCCATCGGTTCGCGGCCACTGGACATGCACCAGAGCGGCCTGCGGCAACTGGGTGCCAGCAGCGAGATCGAACACGGCTGTGTCGTCGCCGAGGCCGAGGGCCTGCACGGCGCCCAGATCTGGCTCGACTTCCCGAGCGTGGGCGCCACCGAGAACATCCTGATGGCCGCCGTCCTCGCCGACGGCACCACGGTGATCGACAACGCCGCGCGGGAGCCGGAGATCGTCGACCTGTGCCTGATGCTGCAACAGATGGGCGCCAAGATCGAGGGGGCAGGCACCTCGACGCTCACCGTGCACGGCGTCACCTCGCTCCAGCCGACCGAGCACCGCGTGGTCGGCGACCGGATCGTCGGCGCCACCTGGGCCTTCGCCGCCGTGATGACCAAGGGCGACATCACCGTCAACGGCGTGAACCCGCATCACCTCGACCTGGTGCTGGAGAAGTTACGCACCGCGGGCGCGGAGATCACCACCTTCGACGACGGCTTCCGAGTCGTGCAGAACGATCGTCCGCGCTCGGTCGACTTCGTCACCCTGCCCTACCCGGGGTTCGCCACCGACCTGCAGCCGT
Organism: Actinomycetota bacterium; assembly: GCA_030857905.1. Lineage (GTDB taxonomy): Bacteria > Actinomycetota > Actinomycetes > Mycobacteriales > Pseudonocardiaceae > Actinokineospora. Next base: position 12,143 of record JALZNB010000402.1, on the reverse strand, counting down.
TCGCGATCGCGCAGAGCACGATCTCCGACGGCACGTCCATGATCACCGAGAACCTGTTCGAGGCCCGGTTCCGGTTCGTGGAGGAGATGATCCGCCTCGGCGCCGACGCCCGCACCGACGGCCACCACGCCGTCGTCCGGGGAGTGCCGCGCCTGTCGAGCGCACCGGTGTGGGCATCCGACATCCGCGCGGGTGTCGGCCTCGTGCTGGCGGGCCTGTGCGCGGATGGCATCACCGAGGTCTGGGACGTCTTCCACATCGATCGCGGCTATCCGATGTTCGTGGAGAACATGATCCGTCTCGGCGCCGACGTCCGCCGGGTCGACGCCCAGCCCGAGCGCACCTGACGCGCTCTCCCGTTCGATCATCCGCCGGTCACTTCGGCGCGGATCGAGGACGAGCCGCCCCTATCGTGCCCCTTCTCAGGCCCTGACCCCGACCGGAAGCGCGTTTCGGCGGGTGGCAGTGCGCGCCGACCCCGAGTAGAACTGGAACGCTCCATTTCTTCGAGGGAAGAGGCGTGATGGATGCCAGATCGCGGATGGGCGCACTGCCGGTAGTGGTCTTGATGGTCACCGGACTCGTGGTGGCGCCATCCGTGGCGACCGCGAATTCGTCGCCCCCGATATCCAAGGTGCCGGTGGCACAGGGTTATGGCGGCGCGGTGGTGTCGGACACCGTCGAGGCGACCCAGGCCGGTCTGGACGTGCTCAGCCGCGGCGGCACCGCCACCGACGCCGCGGTGGCGGTCGCGGCCACCCTCGGTGTCACCGATCCGTTCATGGCGGGTCTCGGTGGCGGTGGCTACTTCGTGCACTACGACGCGGACACCGGCCGTGTGTCCACAATCGACGGTCGCGAGACCGCGCCCGCCGCCGCAGACGGCAACCTGTTCATCGATCCGGCCACCGGCAAGGCCTATCCCTTCGCCCAAGCTGTGACCAGCGGTCGATCGGTCGGCACCCCGGGCATGCTCGCGACGTGGGAACACGCGCTGCGGCTGTGGGGTCGGTTCGACCTCGAAGACCTGCTCAAGCCTGCCATCAAGGTCGCCGACCAGGGTTTCGCGATCACCCCTGAGCTGCGCAAGGAGATCCTGGCCAACCAGGACCGCTTCAAGCAGTTCACCTCGACATCGGCGCTCTACCTCCCCGGCGGCAAGGCACCCGAGGTCGGCGATCGGCTGCGCAACCCGGATCTGGCGGGGACCTACCGGCAGATCGCCAAGGAGGGCACCCGCGCGTTCTACGGTGGTTCGATCGGTCTCGATGTCGCCAATGCCGCGCAGAAGCCGCCGTTGGCCCCGGACGCCACCATCAAGCCGCCGCCCGGTCTGCTGACCGCGGAAGATCTCCGGGCCTATCGCACGATCGACCAGGCGCCGACGCATTCGCGGTACCGGGATCTCGACATCTACGGCATGGCCCCGAGTTCGAGCGGCGGCATCACCGTCGGGGAGGCGCTCAACATCCTGGAGACCTCCGATCTGGGGGATCTCGACCGGACCCAGGCGTTGCACCGGTACCTGGAGGCGAGCAAGCTCGCGTTCGCCGACCGCAACCGACACATCGGCGATCCGGCGTACGTCCCGGTTCCCCAGGGGCGGCTGCTGTCGGACTCGTTCGCCCGCACGCGGGCCTGCCTGATCGATCCGGCCAAGGCGATGCTCGCCCCGGTGGCGCCAGGTCCGCTGACCGGGGAAGGGGATTGCCGCGCGGCCGCGGGCACGCCCACCCCGGAGAACGAGGCGCACACCAACCACTTCGTCGTCGCCGACGCGCGCGGCGACATGGTGTCGTACACGAACACGATCGAGCAGGTCGGTGGCAGCGGGATCGTGGTGCCGGGCCGGGGTTTCCTGCTGAACAACGAACTGACCGACTTCAACTTCACCCCGACCCAGGGCGATGCCCCCGACCCCAACCTCCCGGCGGCGGGAAAGCGGCCGCGGTCGAGCATGTCGCCGACGATCGTGCTCAAGGACGGCGAACCGTGGCTGGCCCTGGGCTCACCGGGCGGCTCGACGATCATCACCACCGTGCTCCAGGTGCTGCTCAACCGGGTCGACTTCGAGATGCCCCTGGTCGATGCGGTGGCATCCCCGCGCGCGTCCCAGCGCAACACTGTCAGCGTGACGGCCGAACCCGCCTTCATCGCCAGGGCGGGTGACCTCCAGAGCCTCGGCCACACCTTCGTCGAACAGTCCGAGATCGGCGCGGTGGCCGCCATCGAGTTCCTCGGCCACGGCCGGTACCTGGCGGTCGGCGAAGCGTCGCGCCGGGGTGGAACGTCGGCTGCCGTGGTGTACCCACGCCGCTAGGCACCCGCTACTGGCGCGGATGATCTCGACCTCGCGCCGGGTCGAGGCCATTCGGGTGAACGATATGGGCGATAAGCCTTCACAAATCGACCAATTGGACGGTTATTTTCCGTCCATGCACTGCGACACTCAAGCACTGTGTTGTCGGTGGCCGTCGTTCAGTGGAGGTTGTCTTGATCACTCGATTACTCGCAGGTGTCGTCGTCACCGGAGCGTTGCTCGTCGCCCCCATGTCGCAGGCGTCGGGCACGCGGGAACAAGCGGCCCCGGACCTGACCTCGGCGGTGGCGGAGGAGCTGCGGGCCCGCGCGGGCCAGGCCGTCAGCTCCGCCGCAGGCCGCACGACGAAGGTCACCACCCAGCGCGAGTCCGGCAAGTGGGCGTTCGGCACCGCGGTGTTGACCACCGCCCAAGACTCCGATCTCCTTCCCGACGGATGGCTCTTCGTCGCCGAACGCGATGGGGACCGCTGGTCGGTGGCCCTCGAAGGCGAACCCGCCTTCGCCGAGCTGTCCGCTCGCGCGCCGTTCGTCGGCGCGGACGAACGACGCCTGCTGGCGAGCCAGGACGGGAGCCAGGTCCCCGGCATCACCGCGGGCGGTGACACCCGCACCGGAATGGCACTGCCCTACGCGGTAGGACAGACCTGGGGTATGCCCGGCGGGACGCACGGCTGGTCCGGCGCCCCGGCGCCGTGGAGTTCGCTCGACCTCGCGGGCGGCGACCAACGCGTGCTCGCGGCGCGCGCCGGAACCGCGTACACGATGTGCACCGGGTGGATCAGGGTCATCCACGATCGCGGCTACGCCACCGACTACTACCACCTGTGGAACAACATCAACGTCAACGGCAGCGGGGTGAGCCAGGGCACGTTCCTCGGCAACACCGGAACCGACGTCACCTGCGGCGGCTCGGCGCACGGCAGGCACGTGCACTTCGCGTTGCGGCAGAACAGCGCGTACGTCGGGATCGCGGGCCACAACGTGGGCAAGTGGGTCCCGCAGAACGGCGGTTCCGCCTACCAGGGCACGGCATTGCACGGCAGCGCCCGGGTTTACGCCGGTGGCTCCCTCTACAACTACGGCCCCCTCGGCTTCACCCAGGGCATCGTCGACACCAACGGCGGTGGCGTGGCGAACAAGCGCACCGGGCCCGGCACCGGATACGGGCTCGCGGGCACCGTGGCCGACGGAAGCACGGTCAGCGTCTCCTGTTCCTCCAACGGGACCTCGCACACCGGCCGGTGGGGGACCACCAGCCTCTGGAACCGGCTGACGGACGGAACCTGGGTCACCGACGCGTACATGTGGACCGGTGTCGCGGGGCCGGTCAACGGCTACTGCTAACGATTTCGCCCATCCGGTACCGATACCCGCGATCAGATGACAGGGGAGTGAAGTGGGTCGCACGAAACGCGTCAGCACCCTGCTGGTGACGGCAGCTCTGGTTCTGGCCCCCGTCTCGGTGGCGGGCGCCGCGCCGAGCGGGGCGGCTGGCGAGGAACAGTTGGTCGACCTCGTCGCCCGAACCGCCAAAGCGCGGGTCGCCGATGACCCGAGGCTCGCCTCGACGCCCTGGACCGACACCAAGGTCACGATGTCCAGGTCGAAGGCGAATCGGTGGGTCTTCGGAAGTGTGGTTCTCGTCGCGCCCAAGACCGAGGGTTCCGAGCCAAGGGACTGGCTGTTCGTCGCGGAGCGGCAGGACGGCCGGTGGAAGGTCGGCCTGGACGGTCAGGCGGCTTTCGCCGAACTCTCCGCGGCCTCGCCGGTGTTGTCGGCCGAGGAGAAGTCGGTTTTCGCGGGCCACGGTGGTCAGCCGTCGACCTCCGTCCCCGGCGACTACCGAACCGGCATGCGGTTGCCGTGGGCGCTCAACCAGTCCTGGTCGATTCTCGGCGGACCACACGCCTTCGACGCGGGCACCGGGCCGTGGAGTTCGCTCGACCTGGCGGGCGGCGACCAGCGCGTGCTGGCCGCGCGGGACGGCCTGGCGTACACGTTGTGCACCGGGCTGATCAGGGTGATGCATCCCGATGGCTACGCGAGCCGCTACTACCACCTGTGGAATCACCTCCAGGTCGACGGTCGCAGCGTCGCCGCCGGAACCTTCCTCGGCGACACCGGGACCGAGACCGGATGCGGCGGCGCGGCCAGGGCGCGGCATGTCCACTTCTCGCTGATGCACAACGGCGCGTTCATCGGGATCGCGAGTCACATCATCGGGAAGTGGGTCTTCCGCAACGGTTCCGCCCAGTACGGCGGTTCGGCCCTGCACGGCAGCACCTCGGTGGCTGTCGGCGGGTCGATCACCAACTACGGCGTGCTCGGCCGAACGCAGGGACTGGTGGACGCCAACGGCGACAACGCGATCAACCGCCGATCCGGTCCGGGCACGGGCCACCCGGTCGTCGGCACCGTCAGCGACGGTGCCACGGTGGACATCCGGTGCTCGGCGCACGGCACCACCCACACCGGTCGTTGGGGCTCCACGTCACTGTGGAACCGCCTGGCCGACGGCACCTGGGTGAGTGATGCCTTCGTCTACACCGGAGTCGACGGAATGGTGAACGGCGCCTGCTGACGCGGTGATCGCCGACAGCGTGATGGAGGGTCTGCCCGAACGTGGGCAGGCCCTCCAGTCTTTCTGTCTCAGGGAGAGTCGCCGAGCAGGGTCTTGATGGCGGTGCGCTCATCGGCCGGAAACACCAGGACCCGCAGCCCGTCACCGTTCTCGGCGGGCACCGTCGTCGCCCGCACCCCGGCCGCCGACAACCGCTTCTCCACGAATCGCGCCGCTGTCACGCTGGGCACCTTCGCCACTTCCCGCAGTAGTCCGTAGTCCTTGCGGCCTTCGGACTCCGAGGCCATACCCCAGCGCAGGATCAGGCCCAGCAGTCCGATGACCAGCAGCGCCACCAGCAGCAGGAGCGGTGCGGGTAGGTCCATGTCGTCATCATCCTCCCGGGGCCCCTCGGACGACAGGCGGCGTCCGGGGTATTCGGGGGATGCCGCGCTTGTGAGGAACCGCACGCCTGCCGATCGCATTACCGGCCAGTAAGCTCGCCGTAAAGAAGCGGAGGTCACCGGTGCCGTATCCCAGTGAGAACGAGCGTGACCGGCCGTGGGTCATGCGCACCTATGCCGGGCACTCGTCCGCGCGCAAGTCCAACGAGCTGTACCGGCGCAACCTCGCCAAGGGGCAGACCGGTCTGTCCGTCGCCTTCGACCTGCCGACGCAGACCGGGTACGACCCCGATCACGAGTTGGCCAAGGGCGAGGTCGGCAAGGTCGGCGTGCCGGTCAACCACATCGGTGACATGCGCACGTTGTTCGACGGCATTCCGCTGGGCGCGGCCAACACCTCCATGACGATCAACTCCACCGCGATGTGGCTGCTGGCGCTCTACGTCACCGTCGCGCAGGAGCAGGCCCAGACCGAGGATGCCGACTGGCACGAGGTCGTCGCCACACTCGCCGGGACGACACAGAACGACATCATCAAGGAGTACCTGTCGCGCGGGACCTACGTGTTCCCGCCGGGGCCGAGCCTGCGGCTGATCACCGACCTGGTGGCGTGGACGGTGTCCAACGTCCCCAAGTGGAACCCGATCAACATCTGTAGCTATCACCTGCAGGAGGTCGGCGCGACCCCGGTTCAGGAGGTGGCGTACTCGATGTGCACGGCGATCGCCGTGCTCGACGCCGTGCGGGATTCCGGGCAGGTGCCCGCCGCGGAGTTCGGGTCGGTCGTGGCGCGGATGTCGTTCTTCGTCAACGCGGGCGTGCGGTTCATCGAGGAGATGTGCAAGATGCGCGCCTTCACCGAGTTGTGGGACGAGATCACGCGCGAGCGCTACGGCATCACCGACGCCAAGCAGCGCCGGTTCCGCTACGGCGTCCAGGTCAACTCGCTGGGGTTGACCGAGGCGCAGCCGGAGAACAACGTGCAGCGCATCGTGCTGGAGATGCTCGCCGTGACGCTGTCGCGCGACGCGCGGGCGCGGGCCGTGCAGCTTCCGGCGTGGAACGAGGCACTGGGCCTGCCACGGCCGTGGGACCAGCAGTGGGCGCTGCGGATGCAGCAGGTGCTCGCCTACGAGACCGACCTGCTGGAGTACGACGACATTTTCGCCGGGTCTCCGGTCATCGCGGCCAAGGTCAACGACATCGTCACCGGCGCCCGCGCTGAGATCGACCGCGTGCAGGCCATGGGTGGCGCTGTCGCCGCGGTCGAGAGTGGCTACATGAAGACGCAGATGGTCGGGTCCCTCGCCGAGCGTCGACGTCGGATCGAGGCTGGCGAGGAGATAATCGTCGGTGTCAACAAGTTCGGCACCACCGAGTCGAGCCCGTTGCAGGCCGAGGGTGCCAACGCGATCGAGACGATCGACCCGGTCGCCGAGCGCGAAGCCGTCGACGCGATCACCCGGTGGCGCGCTGAGCGGGACGCCACAGTCGTGGCGGAGTCGCTGGAAGTGTTGCGGGACAGCGCGAAGACCGACGCCAACCTGATGGACGCCACACTCGCGTGCGCGCGGGCAGGGGTGACCACCGGCGAGTGGGCCGGGGCGCTGCGCGAGGTCTTCGGCGAGTATCGCGCCCCGACCGGTGTCTCCGGCGCGTCCGCGACCGGCGTCGCGGGGGACGACCTGGCGCGGGTGCGTGACCGGGTCAGGGCCACCGGCGAGGAACTTGGTGAGCGACTGCGGATGCTCGTCGGCAAACCGGGTCTCGACGGGCACTCCAACGGCGCCGAGCAAATCGCCGTGCGCGCCAGGGACACCGGGTTCGAGGTTGTCTACCAGGGCATCCGGCTCACCGCCGACCAGATCGTCGCCGCCGCGGTGCAGGAGGACGTGCACGTGGTCGGCTTGTCCATCCTGTCCGGCTCCCACCTGGACGCCGTGCCGTCGGTCGTGGAGGGCTTGCACGCGGCGGGCGCTGGTGACGTGCCGGTGGTCGTCGGCGGCATCATTCCCCCCGACGACGCCGACGTGCTCACCGCGCGCGGGGTGGCTCGGGTGTTCACCCCCAAGGACTACGAGATGACGCGGATCATGGACGAGATCGTCACCGTGATCCGCGAGGCGAACGGCCTCAGTTGAGGCCGGAGAGGACGGTCGCGGTCGTCGCGATCGTCGCGAAGCCGCCGCCGTGCAGGTTCACGGCGGTGGCCTCGGCCAACTGGTCGGCGGTCAACACCGTCCCCAGTGGACCCGCCAGGTCGAAGGTGAAGGTCGCGTCGATCGCGACAGTCGTGTCATAGCCCAGGTTTCCGGCGACGCGGGCGGTCGTCTCGACACACATGTTCGTCTGGATGCCCGCGAGGACGACCGCGCCGATGCCGCGTCGGGTGAGCCACGCGTGCAGGTCGACCTCGCCGTGGAAGGCGGAGTTGACGTTCTTCGCGAACATCAGGTCCGGCCGCACACCGTCGAGTTCGGGCTTGAACGCGTTGCCCGGCGCTCCGGGAGCGAGTGCGGAACCGGGCACCGTCGCGTCGTGCCGCACGAGCACTATCGGCTGGTTCGCCCTCGCCCATCCGTCGAGCAGGACCTTCATGTTGGTCTCGGCGTCCGGGTTGTTGCGGATTCCCCAATACGCCTCGTCGAAGGCACGTTGGACGTCGATCATGAGCAGTGCTGTGGTCATGGCGTTGACTCTGCCGCACCGGTCCCGCCGTGAACACTTGGCATCTCGGCCAACCGCGTCCGCGCCTGAAGTCCGGCCCCAGCACATATCGGGGAACGTTCCGAGTGGACGGAGCGGCCAGGTGCTAGCGGCCCGAGCGGTCGACCGCGACAACGCGCTCGCGCAGCCGCGACTTGACCTCGTCCGGGGTGTAGGCCCGGCGTTCCCGGTCGGCCCGCGCGACGACGACACCGGTCGCCGCGATACCCACGACCCCAGCCAACCCCAGGAATTTCCACACGTGACGCATCGCCACAGAGTAGCGGCCGAGGCAAGCCCCTGATCGAGATCGCCGCGTGGTCACACAGTGGACCGATCCGCCGTGTGACTACGGTGTGTAGGTGCGCGGTGCGTCTTCGGAACTCCCGCGTCACCTCATGGTCACCATTAAGCTTGTCCCCATGCCAGGAACCGTGCTCGGACCTAGACCACGCGGTTGATCTCACGCGCACCGGCGACATCTGGCTCTTTCGTGGCCGCACCCCTGCCGACCGGGCGATCCAGACGTTGACCAACAGCCCGGTCAACCACGTCGGAATGGCCGTGGTCCTCGACGACCTGCCGCCGCTGATGTGGCACGCCGAACTGGGGCGGTCGCTGCCGGACCTGTGGACCGGCACCCATCAGCGCGGTGTGCAACTGCACGATCTGCGCGACGCGGTCGTGGTGTGGGCGAACCGGTACGGCCAACGCGCCTGGCTGCGACAGTTGGCCGACCCGGTGACCCAGGAGCAGGAGGACGCCGTGTTGCGCACGATCGCGCGCTTGGACGGCACGCCGTTTCCCTCCACCGCGCGGCTCGCCGGGCGATGGGCGCGTGGACGATTTCCCCGCTCGCGATGGCACAAGGCCGTGGAGAGCGGTGATCTGGAATCCGCGTACTGCGCTGAAGTCGTGGCGATCACCTATGCCGCAATGGGTTTGCTGCCCAGCGAAGAGCAACCGAATCGCTATGACCCCGGCTGGTTCTGGAGTGGGGACGATCTCCGCCTCCGCGACGCGCGACTCGGCAGGGAGATCCAGGTCGCCGTGCCCCCGCCGCCGGAGCAGTGACGGCGCTACTCTGTGTGAGTGAAGGCGATGTTCGCCATGACGCCCGCCGACCTGTGAGACACCGGTCCTGGACACCCGCGCTACCGTCGATCCATGGCCGACTACCAGCACATCCTGGTCAAGCAGGACGTCGACACGGTTCGGATCACGATGAACCGGCCCGACCGCCGCAACTCGCTCTCCGCCGACCACCTCGCCGAACTGCTCGACGCGTTCCGCGCCGCGGGCGCCTCCGAGGCGACCGGGATCGTTCTCGCCGGAGCGGGCAAGGTGTTCTCCGCGGGCCACGACTTCGGTGACGTGGCCGCCCGCGATCTCGTCGGAGTGCGCGATCTGCTGCGGTTGTGCACCGAGTTGATGCGGACCATCGAGTCGGTGCCCCAGGTCGTCATCGCCCGTGTGCACGGGCTGGCCACGGCGGCAGGCTGTCAACTCGTCGCGTCGTGTGACCTCGCGGTGGCCGGTGAGTCGGCGGGATTCGCGCTGCCTGGCGGGAAAGGCGGCTGGTTCTGTCACACCCCGGCGGTGCCGGTCGCCAGGAACATCGGGCGCAAACGGTTGATGGAGCTCGTCCTGACCGGCGATGTCATCGACGCGATCACCGCCGAGCGGTGGGGCCTGATCAATCACGTCGTCGCCGACGCGGCGTTGGACGAGGCCGTCGACGACCTGCTCGCCCGAGCGACCAGAGGCAGCCGGGCGAGCAAGGCGCTGGGCAAGCAGACGATCTACGCCCAACTCGACCGCCCGGAGGCCGACGCCTACGCCATCGCGATCGAGGTGATGGCCGCCGCGTCACAGTTGCCCGGTGCCAAGGAAGGAATGGCGTCCTTCCTGGAAAAGCGACCACCTGTCTGGCCTGACTAGGAAGTGTCTCCGCGCCTCGCTGACATGCCACCGTCCGCCTACCCCGTGTGGGCAGGCGGACGGTGGGTACAGGCTTTTGGCGGGATTACGGGCAGTTGGCGATGTCGCTCTCCGAGGACGCCACGACAACATCCACCTTGGCCAAGCCGAGGGTGTTGACCTTCATGTGGACCGCGTTGACCGTGAGGCCGTCATCGGGGACGCTGAACGGAATTTGCTCGTTGAGGATCAACGAGACCACACCGACGTTGACCGAGGTGTTGGGGGCGACCTGGGTGGGCACGGAGATCACCACGGTGTTGCCGACTTTGAGGAAGTCGATGGTGGTGGTGCCGGTCGAGCCCGCACACGTCGTATAGGACGACGAGTGGACCACGCGCATGGTGACGGTGGGGATGTTCACGAGCGACACACCCGCGTCGGCGACCGAGGCGCGAGCCGTCGACGAGCTGGGGGAAGCGACCGTGGTCACCGAAGCGCAGAGGGCACGGGCACTGACCATGCCACTCACACTCGCCACGCACGGAGTCGACGTGGTGGATGAGGTCGGCGTCGCGATGAAGCCGGTGTCGGGGATGGGCGCCACAGTGACCAACGGAAGGCCGAGCAAGGTGGCCTTCGCCCCGAGCCCGTAGGCCCGGCCGGTGAGGACCTGGCTGGTCACGGTCACTTGCTCACTGCCACACGGTGAGGTGACCGGATTGTTAGCGCCGTCGCCGTTGTATACGGCCATCCAGTTGTAGACGCCCGCGGTGTTCGCCGTGACGGGGCCCGAGACCGCGGTGTTGGCGTCGAGGACGCCTGTCCTGGTGGCGACGGGTGTGGTGCACGTGTTGTCGCCCGGACCGAAGAGGGTGAAAGTCACCGTGCCGGTCGGTGAGGCTCCACCGGTCAGGTTGGCCGTGTCGGAGATTTCGCCGCCGACCGGGACCGAACCCGAGGGGATGGTGGTGATGGTCGGATTGGCCTTGCCGCCGGTTCCCGCGCAGGTGCTCACCATGTTGGTGTCCATGGTGACCGCGCCGGTGTGCGCGTACAGGCTGCCACTGCTGCTCGCCGCGGCGGCGAGGGTGATGGAGGTGTGGGCCAGGATGTTGCCGATGAAACTGGTGCCGGTGCCTATCGTGGCACTGGCGCCGATGAGCCAGGTGATGTTGTTGTTGTTACAGGGAGTCGCCCCGCCGGTCAGCACGACGGCCGCGTTGCTCCCAGTCGTCAGGGAGCTGGGCACGTTGATGATCCACGCCGCGTTCGGGTCTCCCCGCGCGTCCAGCGTCAGGGTTCCGGTCAGCTGCGCCGAAGAGTTGAAGCAGTAGACCCCGGGCGCCAGCGTGCGGCCACCGAGATCCTGTCCGGTCAGGTCGGCGTCACACGCCTGGGCCGCGGTGAAGGTGATCGCGGTGCCGATGTCGGCCTGCGCCTGGGCCGCGACCGCGTCGGTGGTGTGAATGGTCCCGGTCACCGAGCCGGGCGGGAAGCCGACCACGGCGGTGCCCGGACTGACCCCCAGGTCACCGGTCACGGCGGTGGGGCCGGTGTTGGTGACCGTGGAGGCACCCAGCACCGCGAAGGTCGCCGCGGACCCGAGCGGTGGACTGGTCGCGGCGTGAGCCGTCGCCGGGGACAGCACGACGAGGCCGGACATCAGGACGATCGCGCCAAGTAATGATCGGACGACAGGGGTCTGTCTCATGGGGCCAGCTTTCTCGAAATCTTGGGGAGGGCGCCGGAACACGCCGGGGATTCGCTGTTGTCAGGTCGCCGGTTCGCACACGCGGATTCCGCGGCGTTGCCGGTGCTTCAAGCCACCGGGTCCAGGGCGACAAAAGCCACCCTACGCGCCAAAATCACTTTTGACGGAAAATTGCCACACTATTCTCAAATGAGGTGGGCATGGCACATGCCCCGCGAATGTCGAATGGTGGACCCGTCCGGTGACGCCGCGCACATTTCGCGAAAACGAACCCCTGTACGCGCGGCTATGCCGGGCATACAGGGGTCCATTCGGAACGATTGGGAAATGGGAAGCAGCTGCTGGTCAGGACATTTTCAACACGTTATCGCCGAGCGAGTGCCACCGCGATTCCGTGGATCAGCACCCGCAGAACATGACGCTGCCGCCCGCGACGCCGTTGATGCCGTTGACGCCCGGGGAGCCGTTCACGATGGAGATGGTGTTCGTCCCACCACCGCCGACCACGGTGCCGGAG
>JALZNB010000343.1 GCA_030857905.1 Actinomycetota bacterium | reverse complement strand
GAGGCGAGACGGCCGTGGAGGGGGAGCACGTCGGCGTTGACGCCGGCCAACGCGGCGGCCGTGCGCCGGATTTCGCCCACGCCAGGAAGGAAAGCGAGCACATCACCGTCTACTTCGGACAAAGCCTGGCGGATCGCGCGGGCCACATGGTGCTCGACGCGCTCCCGACGAAGCGCGGGCACATAGCGGAGGTCAACCGGGAAAGTGCGTGCGCGCACCCGGATCACCGGGGCGTCACCGAGCAGTTCCGCGAGCCTGCCCTCGGCGACGGTGGCGCTGGTGGCGAGCAGACGTAGATCCGGCCGCAACCCGTCACGAGCGTCGAGCAGCAGTGCGAGCAGGAGATCGGCGTCGAGATGGCGCTCGTGACACTCGTCGAGCAGCACGGTGTCCACACCGGACAGCTCGGGATCGGATTGCAGGCGCCGCACCAACAGTCCAGAGGTGACCACCTCGATCCTGGTGTCCTTCGACGTGCGCCGCTCACCCCGCACCGCGTAACCGACCGTGCGCCCGACCGGCTCGCCAAGCAGCGCGGCCATCCGGGTAGCCGCGGCACGGGCGGCCAGCCTGCGCGGCTCGGCGACGACCACCCGGCCACCGAAGGTGAGTGGAACCAGGGTCGTCTTGCCGGTGCCCGGCGGCGCGACCAGGACCGCGACCCCGTGCTCGTCCATGGTCCGGACGATTTCGGGCAGGGCGTCCCGAACCGGCAGATCGGGGAGCTCCATCATCTCAAGTCCTGTCTGGTAGGACCTAACCTTCTCAGGTTGTGCTCAGAGTGCGTCGGTAACCTCGATTCCGTGAGCAAGGCGTCTGTGTTGGACGGTGTCGGCACTCTGGTCCGGCTCGGCCTCGCCGCGGTGTGGCTGATCTCCGGTTGGATCAAGGTCCGCGACCTGAACCAGACCTACATCGCGGTGCAAGCCTACGATGTGCTGCCGAACCCGGTGGTCAGCGTCGTGGCCGCGGCGATGCCGTTCCTGGAACTGGCGCTCGGTGTGTTGCTGTTGGTGGGGCTCGGCACGCGGCTCACCGCCGTGCTGTCCGGGCTGGTGCTGCTCGCGTTCATCGCGGCGGTCGCGCAGTCGTGGGCTCGTGGCCTGACCATCGATTGCGGCTGTTTCGGCGGTGGTGGCACAGTGGGCCCCGGTGAGACGAAGTACCCGCAGGAACTGGCCAGGGACATCGGGTTCCTGGCCTTGGCGGTGTGGCTGACGGTACGGCCCGCGACATGGCTGTCCGTCGACAGGCGCATGAGTTAGGAAGGTCGACAGACGTGGGTGGAGCGGAACGCAGCGCGCGCAAGAAGCGGCAGAACCAGGTGGCCGCGGGCGCGAAGACCGTGGCGTCGGCGCGGGGCGGTGGCGACCGCAAGAAGGTCATCATCGCCGTGGTCGCCGCGGTGCTGATCGCGGGTGCGGTCATCGGCGGGGTGATCTACACCAACAACCAGAAGAACGCCACCGAGGCTCAGACGATCGGCGTCGCGCCCGCGGGCATCTCGGCCCCGGTGAAGCGGGTCGACGGTGTCGTCGAGGTCGGCGAGGACACCGCCAAGGTGACCCTCGACGTGTACGAGGACTTCCTCTGCCCGGCGTGCGCCACGTTCGAGGGCGAGCACGCGGCCGAGATCGAGAAGAAGATCGACGAAGGCACCCTCAAGGTGCGCTACCACATGGTCAACATGCTCAACGAGAAATCCGACCCGGCCGGATACTCGACCGACGCGGCCAACGCCGCACTGTTGGCCGCCGACGACGGCAAGTTCCTGCGATTCCACAAGAGCCTGTTCATTAGCCAGCCGGAGGAAGGGGCGCGGGGATGGTCGAAGGACCAGTTGATCGGCCTCGGCACCGCCATCGGCATCACCAACCCGGCTTTCGCTGACGGGATCCGCTCGGGCAAGTACGACGCGATGGTCACCGCCGGATTCGAGAACGCGCGCAACGCCGAGCACCTCCAGCAGGAGTACGGCAACGGCCAGAAGGGGTTCGGCACCCCCACCCTCGCCGCGAACGACAAGGTAATCGACACCGAGTCCCCGACCTGGCTCGACGACCTGGTCAAGGCTCCGCAGACCTGACCGCCGGGGCGGCCGGTGTTGCCTTCGCTGGCTGCCGGCCCGCTCATAGCCGGGACCGGTCCCGGCTCCCCACCCTTATGTTGATCTCGTCACCCATCCGAGGTGACGGGATCAACGGCTGAACCTCGCTGGAGGCTGCCGCTCGATGGGAGGTGGGCAATGCCAGCTTCGACGATCTTCCCGGTACTCGGCCCGGCCGCGGTGGCCGGGCCGTCGACCTCCGGGCGTCGAAGCCGACAACCTCGCTCGTCCACGCTAACGCCTGGGTCGACGTCAGGGGGCAACAGGCCATTTTGGCCGAGGGCAACCTCATGACCTACCGCTGGCAGGTCCGCGAAGTCCTGACCGTCTCACCCGAAAAGTCCACTGTGGACATTTCGGGCCAACTCCACGGTCGGCCCACCCTTGATCGGAGGTTTCCGCGATGAACGGCAGGAACCAGGTCCGTCGACTCGGCGTGTTGCCCACCGGCACGAACCCGCCGGACGCGCGCGGCGTGAGCGTTGACGCCCTGCTCGCGTCCGCGTCACGGGAGGTGTTGGTACTGGGCACGAGTGCGGCCCGCGACCCGCTCGGTGTGCTCGGTCGGATCGACCGTCGGAACCTGCGCCGCGGTGTGCGCCACCGCATCCTGGTGCCCGATTCCGTCCGCACCGCGCCGGTGCTCGGTCCGCGACTCACCGCCATGTCCTTGGCGGGGGCTGAGGTCCGCACGGTGCCGGATGTGCCCGTCGACGCACTGGTGGTCGACGGGACCACGGTCCTGCTGCCCGCCGACCCGAGCACCGCCGCGGCGAGGGTCGCGGTGTTCCGACTGTCCAGTGTGGTCACGATGACCGTCGAACTCTTCGAATGGATGTGGCCGCAAGGGGTCTCGCTGACCGCGTCCCGCTTCGCCGAGGCCGCCGAACTCCATCCCCGACAGCACAAGCTGTTGGAGTTGCTCATCGCGGGTTCCACAGACGAAGCGGCAGCGGTACGGCTTGGGGTCTCGGTGCGCACAGTGCGTCGGATGGTCGCCGACATCATGGGCAAACTGGGTGCGCGCAGCCGGTTCCAGGCCGGGGCCAAGGCGGCGGATCGGGGCTGGCTGATGGCGCGGGCAGGCTGAGCGCGGGCGGTCGTGGCGATCGGGCAGGTCGACTAGCCTGTCCGATGTGGGAACACGGCCGTTGACCATGATCGATCTGTTCGCCGGTTGCGGCGGCATGACCTCCGGTTTCCGCGCCGCGCGGGCCTACCGGTCGGTCATGGCCGTCGAGTTCGACCTGCACGCCGCGGCCACCTACGCGGCGAACTTCGGCGAGTCCCACACCCACTTCGCCGACATCGCCGACATTCCCGACCGCGCGATCCCCGAAGTCGACCTGATCATCGGCGGCCCGCCCTGTCAGGGCTTCTCCAACCTCGGCTCGCGCAACGTCGACGATCCCCGCAATTCCTTGTGGAAGCAGTACATCCGCTTCGTCCAGCACGCGGCGCCCTCGGTGTTCGTGATCGAGAACGTCGACCGGTTCCTTTCCTCCGGCGAGTTCGCCCTTCTCCAAGCCGAGGTTCGGCCCGGCGGCTTGTTGCGGGACTACACGCTGTCTTCGGGATTCCTGCTCGCGGCGGACTTCGGTGTGCCGCAGCGGCGCAAACGCGCGATCGTCATCGGCTCTCGCATCGGCGCGATCCCGCTGCCCGCCCCCACCCACGCGCGAGCAGGCTCCGACACCGGCCTTCCCCACTGGCACACCACCCGCGATGTCCTGACCGGCCTACCCGAGGTGCCCGCCACCACCAGGTTGCCCGATTCGCGCGTCGAGTTCTTCGACCGGGCCGTCCCCGGGAGATTCACGAGCCTGGACTTGCACATCGGCCGCAACCCGACGCAACTCTCGCTGGACCGCTACCGGCACGTCCCGCCCGGGGGAGGCCGCTTCGACCTGCCTGATCACCTGCTGTCCCGGTGCTGGCGGGAGAAGAAGACCGGCACGACCGACGTCATGGGACGGATGCGCTGGGACGCGCCATCACTGACCATCCGCACCGAGTTCTACAAGCCGGAGAAGGGCCAGTACCTGCACCCGCAGTGGGACGGCTTCGACGGGCACCGGGTCGACCGGCCGATCACCCATCTCGAAGCCGCCCGGTTGCAGACTTTCCCCGAGGACTTCGTCTGGTGCGGCACCAAGACGCAGATCGCCAAACAAATCGGCAACGCCGTGCCGTCCATGCTGGCGGAAGCCATCGCGCGTCACCTGAAGCCGTACCTCCGCGGTAGCGGCCACTCGACCACGGCCTGCCGACTCTGCCCCTGAGATACCTCTCGTGAGTTACGGACGTTCCTTCGGAGCCAAGCCCGAACCGTCCGGCCGCAGAACCGCGACCCCACGATCCAGATCGACCCCAACCCACGGCGGCGCGCCTTCGGCGTCCTCGACCCGCATCATCGACATCGAATCCCGATGATCCAACTCCATCCGCTTCGTGCCGTAGAACATCGCCGTGAACTCATCGACATAGGTCGCCGTCAACGGCGTCCCGACGCGCTTGCGACGCTTCTGTCGTAGCAACTCGTAGGCACCCACACCTACCACCAGCAGGACACTGACCGGAATGCTCCAGGTCAACACCGTCTCCACCGTCCCCATAAAACCCGAACGGCCCCACAGCCGACAACGTTCCCGCGCTCCGAGACAACTATCTGGGGATGGTCGCCGAAACAATTCGCACCGCCTCGACAAGCGTGGTCAAGTCAGCGTTACTTCGACGTTCTCGCCGAACGAATACCTCGATCCTGAGTGAATCAGCTCAGCCCGCCGATCGTGACCTTGGTGGCTTCGGCGATGAGGGCTTCGTCGTAGGTGGCGTCGCTGGTGGTGCGGCTGGACAGGATCGCGAGGACGATTGGCGCGCGGTTGGGCGGCCAGATGACGGCGATGTCGTTGCGTGTTCCGTATTTCCCGCCGCCGGTCTTGTCGCCGACCACCCAGCCCGCCGGGGTGCCCGCGCGGATCAGTTCGGCGCCGGTGGTGTTGGCGCGCAACATGTCGATGAGGATCGTCCGCTTGTTCTCGGGCATCGCGTCGCCGAGGGTGAGGGTTCGCAGGCTCGTGGCGAGTGCTCGGGGTGTGCTGGTGTCGCGGGGGTCGCCGGGAACGGCTTCGTTCAGCTCGATCTCGAACCGGTCCGATCGCAGGGTGCGGTCGCCGATGTCGCGCATCGCCGCGGTGAAGCCGTTCGGGCCGCCGAGCTCCTTCAGCAGCAGGTTGCCCGCGGTGTTGTCGCTGTAACGGATCGCGGCGTCACACGCGGCGCGCAGTGTCATCCCGGTCCCCACGTGCTGCGTGGCGATGGGGGAGTTGGGGACCAGGTCGGTCTTCTCGAACGGGACCACCTCTTCCAGTTCGGCGACGGTGTTCGCGCGTAGTACAGCGCCCGCGGCGAGTGCTTTGAACGTCGAGGCGAAGGCGAATCGGTCGTCGGGGCGATATTCGACCTGCTTGCCGGTGCCGGTGTCGATCGCGTACACGCCGAGCCTGGCGTCGAACGTGCGTTCGAGCGCACCGAACTCGGTGTCATGGACTACGGGCGATGTTGTGGAGGTCGTCGCCGGGGCCGCGGTGTCGACAGTCGGTGCGCAAGCGGCCAGCGTCAACGCGGCTACGGCTATCGCCGCGCCGCGACGGAAGGACTGGATGGGCATGAAGTCGCCTCTCTGTCATCAGGGTCGGCGCCAGTCTTCCCGCGCGGATTGATGCTGTCGAAGACAGAAGTAGTCAAATTCATGCTGAAACGGCATAGAATCGTCCGCGTGGACCTGCTCGGTGCGTACCAGGCGTTCGTCAACGTCTCCGAACGCGGGAGTTTCACGGTCGGGGCGGCCGCGGCGGGCATTCCGCAGTCCGTCGCCAGCCGTCGCATCGCCGCGCTGGAGAACCATCTCGGCGGTCGGCTTCTCGACCGATCGACGCGGAGGGCGTCGCTCACCCCCTTCGGCCGCGACCTGCTCCCGTCGGCGAAACGACTGGTGCTTCTGGCCGAAGCGATGGAGTACGAGGCGAAACGGGCCCGGCTGCGACCGGTGCGCATGGCCGTACCCGACACGTGTGCGACGCTCGACCTCGCCGGTCTCGACGCCGATGCCCGCGTTCACGACGTGTTCCTCGATTTCCGGCAGGCGCCACCCGCGGAGCGTGCCGAACTCGTGCGGACACAGGAGGTGCGGATGGCGCTGCTGGCGGTTCCAGCCGAAGACGGCAGTTGGGTGGTGCCGCTGGGGGTGGCGGGCACCGGCGTCCCCCAGGAAGGCGCGATGTTCCTGGAATCGCTGCGAATGGGCCGAACCGAATCGTCCGCCACTCGACGCCGGGTGTGGATTCAGCCGGAGGACGACGTGCCGCACATACGTGACCGGGTGTTTCAGGTGCGCGACGCGGTGGGCCTGCGGCCATCCCAGGTGGCCGTGTCCGACTCGCTCGTCTCGGCCACCGCGGATGTGCTTGGCTCGAACAACCTGCTCCTGTGCGCGCAGGAGCAGGCCCGGCAACTAGGTCTGGTCTGGCGGCCGATCGGAGAGCTCAAGCCTGCCCGCGGCTTCGAACTCGTGGTCGGCGCGACCGATGACGACGAACGCCTGCGCGCACGGTTGCACGACGGCATCGCCCGATGTCTCGGCGCGCTCGACGAGACGAGGACGGGCGCATGAGAGCGGAAACGATGATCCGCGAGCTGCGTGAAGAACTCGACGATGCCGGGCTCCAAGGCTCGTTTCTGGTGCGTGACCTGCGCTCCGGCGACGAACTCGGCATCGACCCGGACATCGAGTTCCCGGTCGCGTCACTGGTGAAAGTGCCGTTGGCGCTGGCGACGCTGGAGCGCGTCCACGACGGCGAACTCGACGGCTCACGGCAACTGCTGATTAAGCCGGGACACGGCACGACGGCAGGCACCCCCGGCCTCGGACGATTCCGCCATCCCGCCCGGATCGCGGTGGACGACCTGCTCTACCTCAGCATGGCGATCAGCGACGGGAACGCGGCCGACGCCCTGTTCGACCTCACCCCGCCCGACCGCGTCACCCGGATGCTGCGCGAGCGCGGGCTGCGGGGAATCACCGTGCGCCACACGATTCACGAACTGAGTGAAACTCCGGCCGAACGGTTCGCGCGCGACGACGTTCACCTCGCGCACTCACTCGCGATCGACTCGGCCACCCTCGGCGGCGGCCACCGGATTCCGCAACTCGACATCACCCGAGGCAGTTCGGGAACCGCGCGGGCGTTCGTCGACCTGTTGCAGGCGTTGTGGACCCCGTCGCCGGTCAGCCCCGATGTCGCCGCGCGCGTGCGCGAACTGATGGGCTACAACGTCTTGCGGCACCGACTGGCGCCCGACTTCACCTCAGACGCCTCATTGTGGTCGTCCAAGACGGGAACCCTGCTCAACCTGCGCCACGAGGTCGGCGTCGTCGAACACGCCGACGGCCAGATGTTCGGCGTCGCCGCACTCACCGAATCCCGGGTGCCCGCCGCCAACCAGCCGGGCGCCGAGGCCCTCATGGCCACGGTCGCGCGAACCTTGCGCGACCATCTCCGCGTCTGATCGGCCGACAGCCGATTCTCGATCGGCCATTCGGCGCAATATCGGACCGCGTTTCGCGAATAGCACGATCGATCCGAGAACAACAGGGTCGAAGGAAACAATGTCGGAAAGCGGGCACCAGGATATCCGCTCTGGGAAATAAGGTGAACGACCCCCTCCTTCGGTGTCTTGTTTAGTTCGCCAGGTGAGGTCACTATTCGGTTGCCGATGGTCGCGGCAGAGGTCACGTCGAGGGAAAGTCGGTGATCTCGGACGCCGCGACCAGCTCCATCCCCTCCAGTGTCGGAACGTCCGGCACTCCCTGCAGGAGGCACAGTGACCCTCACCCGTAAATCGATCATGGCCGGGGCGGCCGCCGCCCTCGCCGTGATCATGTCCATCAGTGGCAACACGGCCATCGGTCAGCGCGGCACGCCCGCGCAGGCCTCGGCCGAGTACCACGTCACCGGCGTCCGAACCGTCGAGCAGCGCAGCGCCATCTCGGCGACCGGCGCCGCGATCAACAGCGTCGAGGACAGCAGGCTACTGGTGACCGCGACCCCCGCCGAGGTCGCCACCATGCGCGCCCAGGGCTTCACCGTGGTCGCCGAGACGGCACCCCCGGTGTCGTCCACCCACAGCGAGCACGGGATCCAGGACTTCCCCGTCGGGGACGCCGGCTACCACAACTACGCCGAGATGAACGCGGTCATCGACCGGGCCGTCGCGGACCACCCCGGCATCATCACCAAGCGGTCCATCGGCAAGTCGCACGAGAACCGCGACCTCTGGGCGATCAAGATCTCCGACAACGCCGCCACCGACGAAGCCGAGCCGGAGGTGCTGTTCACCCACCACCAGCACGCTCGTGAGCACCTGACCGTGGAGATGGCGATCTACCTGATCAACACCTTCACCGACGGCTACAACACCGACAGCCGAGTCAAGGGCCTGGTCGACACCCGCGAGATCTGGATCCTGCCGGATGTGAACCCCGACGGCGGCGAGTTCGACATCAGCACCGGCTCGTACAAGAGCTGGCGCAAGAACCGCCAGCCCAACGCGGGCTCGACGTCGGTCGGTACCGACATGAACCGCAACTGGAACTACAAGTGGGGCTGCTGCGGCGGCTCGTCCGGTACCACCGGCTCCGAGACCTACCGGGGCAGCGCGCCGGAGTCGGCGAAAGAGGTCAAGGTTCTCGCGGACTTCGTCCGAAGCCGGGTGGTCGGCGGTACGCAGCAGATCAGCGTCGCGATCGACTTCCACACCTACAGCGAGCTCGTACTCTGGCCGTACGGCTGGACCTACGACAACACCGCACCCGGTCTGGACGCCGAGGAGGAGAGGATCTTCTCCACGATGGGCCGCGCCATGGCGCAGACCAACGGCTACACCCCGGAGCAGTCCTCGGACCTCTACATCACCGACGGGTCGATCGACGACTACCTGTGGGGCGTGCACAAGATCTGGGGCTACACCTTCGAAATGTTCCCCGCCTCGGCAGGCGGTGGCGGTTTCTACCCCGGCGACGAGATCATCTCCAGGGAGACCTCACGCAACAAGGCCGCCGTGTTCTACCTGCTCGACTACGCGGACTGCCCCAGGCGCAGCATCGGTGGAACGTGCTCGGGCACGCCCGGTGGTGCGGTGACGGTGACCAACCCCGGCAACCAGACCGGCACCGTGGGCACCGCGGCCAACCTGGCCATCACCGCCTCGACCACCAGCCCGGGCGCCACCCTGAGCTACGCCGCGACCGGCCTGCCCGCCGGACTGACCATCGCGAGCTCGACCGGCCGTATCACCGGCACCCCCACCACGGCGGGCACGTCCAACGTCACGGTGACCGTGACCGACAGTGCGGGCAAGACCGGCACCGCCACGTTCTCGTGGCTGATCAACCCGGTCGGAGGCACCTGTGGCGCCCAGACCAACGGCACTGACGTGTCCATTCCGGACGCGGGCGCCGCGGTCAGCTCAACCATCACCATCTCCGGCTGCACGGGCAACGCCTCGGCCACCTCCAAAGCCGAAGTCCACATCCGACACACCTGGCGTGGCGATCTGGTCGTCGACCTCGTCGCACCGGACGGCACCAGCTACCGCCTGAAGAACTCCAGCAGCAGCGACTCGGCCGACAACGTCGACCAGATCTACACCGTCAACCTCTCCACCGAGATCCGCAACGGCGCCTGGAAACTCAGCGTTCAGGACGTCGTTCGCCAGGACGTCGGAAACATCGACACCTGGACGCTCACCCTCTAGTTCTCCTGGTTACCTGAACAGATTCGG
>JALZNB010000338.1 GCA_030857905.1 Actinomycetota bacterium | reverse complement strand
CTCGGCGACCGTCGACGGCGAAGGCCAGCAGTTCAACGTCATCTTCCGGTTCATCGTCATGCCGATGACCCTGTTCGCGGGCACCTACTTCCCGGTCGACCAACTGCCCGTGTGGGTGCGTCCACTGGCTTGGATCACCCCGCTGTGGCATGGCACCGAACTGTCCCGCGCCGCGGCGCTCGGGGGGTTGGAACCATGGCCGACCATCGGGCATCTGGCGTTCCTGTTGGCCATGCTCGCGGTGGGCTGCCACCTCACCCGGCGCAACTTCATCCGAAGGCTGGCGGTCTGAATGGACACCACGACGAAACCGGACCCGGTGTCCGCCCCGGTCCGCACCGGCCTGTTGTTCCGCGTGCTGCCGACCGGGATGTACGCGGGCCGCAGCCGCGTGCTGATCGAGCGCTCCCTGCTGGTCAACCGCCGCGCCTGGCTGGCGATCGTGTCGGGCTTCTTCGAGCCGCTGTTCTTCCTCTTCGGTCTCGGCTTCGGCTTCGGCCGCCTGGTCGGCGAGGTGGTCGGCCCCGGCGGCCAACCGATCAGCTACGTCGCCTTCGTCGCGCCCGCGCTGCTCGCCGCCTCCGCGATGAACGGCGCGGTCTACGACGCCACGTTCAACATCTTCTTCAAGTTCAAGTACGCCAAGCTCTACGACGGCATGCTCGCCACCCCGCTCGGCCCGCTCGACGTGGCCATCGGTGAGATCGGCTGGGCCCTGATCCGCGGCGCGATGTACGCCACCGGCTTCCTCGCGGTGATGCTCGGCATGGGCCTGATCGCCTCGCCGTGGGCCCTGCTGGCGTTGCCCGCCGCGATCCTGATCGCGTTCGCTTTCGCCGCCATCGGCATGGCGTGCACGACGTTCATGCGTTCCTGGCAGGACTTCGACCTGGTTCAGCTCGCCCTGATGCCGATGTTCCTGTTCTCCACCACGTTCTTTCCGCTCAGCGTGTATCCCGAGGCGCTGCAGATCGCCGTCCAGTGTTTGCCGCTATATCACGCGATCGAGATCATGCGCGGTCTGACGTTGGGCTTCGTCGACGCGTCGATGTTCGGCCACCTCGCGTACTTCGCCGTCATGGCCGCCGTCGGCGTCGTGATCGCCGCCCGCCGCCTGGGCACACTTCTCCTGTCCTGAGTGGACGGCGGGTGGGGGGCCGATCGTGACCTGGAACGTCGGGCGTGGTCCTCGGTGGTAGGCAGTGCCCGCCTGCGCGTGGGTCGACCTCGGCCCGCATCTGTGGGTAATCGATCGTCGGCACATGGGCGAACGCGGTGAACTCTTCGCCAGGGACGCTCGATCCGGTGAAGCACGAGGGGTTACCCTGGGCCGCGTGAGCGTCGAGTCAGTGTTCCCCCGCCTTGAGCCGTTGCTGCCCAAGGTCTCCAAGCCCGTTCAGTATGTCGGCGGGGAGCTCAACGCCACCGTCAAGGAATGGGACTCCACGACCGTCCGCTGGGCACTGATGTACCCGGACGCCTACGAGGTCGGGCTGCCCAACCAGGGCGTCATGATTCTCTACGAGGTGCTCAACGAGCAGCCCGACGTCCTGGCCGAGCGCACCTACGCGGTCTGGCCGGACATGGAAGCGCTCATGCGGGAGCACGACATCCCGCAGTTCACCGTGGACGGTCACCGTCCCCTCGGCGCCTTCGACGTCGTCGGCGTCAGCTTCGCCACCGAACTCGGCTACACGAACCTGCTCACCGCGCTCGATCTCGCGGGCATCCCCCTGCACGCCAAGGACCGTACCGACGAGCACCCGGTGATCCTCGCCGGGGGGCACGCGGCGTTCAACCCGGAGCCGGTCGCCGACTTCATCGACGCGGCGGTCCTCGGCGACGGCGAGGAGGCCGTCGGCGAGATGACCAACATCATCCGCGCCTGGAAGGCCGAGGGGTGTCCCGGCGGCCGCGACGAGCTGCTCACCCGGTTCGCCGAGACCGGCGGTGTCTACATCCCGCGCTTCTACGACATGGACTTCGGCGACAACGGCCAGATCTCGGGGGTGCGGCCCAACCGCGAGCGCATCCCGGAAACGGTCGCCAAGCGCACCACCATGGACCTCGACGCCTGGCCGTACCCGAAGAAGCCGCTGGTGCCGCTCGCCGAGAGCGTGCACGAGCGGATGAGCGTCGAGATCTTCCGCGGCTGCACCCGAGGGTGCCGCTTCTGCCAGGCGGGCATGATCACCCGCCCGGTTCGCGAGCGCTCCATCGAGGGCATCGGCGCGATGATCCAGACCGGCCTCGCCGCGACCGGCTTCGAGGAGGTGGGCCTGCTGTCGCTCTCCAGCGCCGACCACTCCGAGATCGGTGCGATCACCAAGCAGCTCGCCGACCGCTACGAGGGCACCAACACGGGCCTGTCGCTGCCCAGTACCAGGGTCGACGCGTTCAACATCGATCTCGCCAACGAGTTGTCGCGCAACGGACGCCGTTCCGGGCTCACCTTCGCCCCTGAAGGCGGCAGCGAGCGCATCCGACGTGTCATCAACAAGATGGTCTCCGAAGACGACCTCATCAAGACCGTCAGCACGGCCTACGGCAACGGTTGGCGCCAGGTGAAGCTGTACTTCATGGTCGGTCTGCCCACCGAAGAGGACGAGGACGTCCTGCAGATCGCCGAGATGGCCAAGAACGTCATCCGCGCGGGCCGAGAAGCCAGCGGCCGCAAGGACATCCGCTGCACCATCTCCATCGGCGGATTCGTGCCCAAGCCGCACACCCCGTTCCAGTGGGCCGCCCAGTGCCACCCGGACATCGTCGACGACCGGCTGCGCAAGCTCAGGGAAGCGATCAACTCCGACCGCGACCGCAGCATCGGCCGCAACATCGGAATGCGCTACCACGACGGCAAGCCCAGCCTCATCGAAGGACTGCTGTCCAGGGGTGACCGCAGGCTCGGCCGGGTCATCGAGCGGGTCTGGCGCGAGGGCGGCCGGTTCGACGGCTGGAGCGAGCACTTCTCCTACGACCGCTGGGTCGCCGCCGCCGACGCCGAGCTGGAACCGCAGGGCGTCACCCTCGACTGGTACACCACCCGCGAGCGCGAGGAAGCCGAGATCCTGCCCTGGGACCACCTGGACTCCGGCCTGGACAAGCAGTGGCTCTGGGACGACTGGCAGGACGCCCTCGACGCACGCGAGCAGGACGACTGCCGCTGGACGCCGTGCTTCGACTGCGGGGTCTGCCCGGCCATGGGCACCGACATCGAGATCGGCCCCACCGGCCGCACCCTGCTGCCGATCAGCCCGGTCGGTCAGGGCTCCCCGGTGCGCAACCCGGCACTCACCGGGCCATGACGATCCGTCAGGCGACCGACGCCGACGTGGCGTCGATCGCCGCCCTACGCAGGCGGTGGATCGAGGAAGACACCGGCGAGACCATCGACGACCCCGACTTCGAGGCCGGGTTCGCCACCTGGTGGGGTAAGGAGCAGTCCCGGCGGGTGTTCTGGGTCGCCGAGCTGCACACCACGGTCGGCTTCATCAGCCTGGTGGAAGTCGATCGGATGCCGGAGCCGGGCAGCCCGTCAAGCCGATGGGGCTACATCGGCAACGCGTTCGTCCTGCCCGCACAGCGCGACTTGGGGATCGGCACCAGACTCCTCGACGCGGCTGTCGGCTACGCCAGAGACCGTGGCCATGTCCGGGTCGTGCTCAGCCCCGGCGAGGGGGCAGTGCCGTTCTACGCCCGTGCCGGTTTCGACACCACCGACACGCTGATGCTGCGGAAGTTCGCCTAACTAGGCCTGGACAGCGGCCAGCGCGTCGACCAGGCCATGTCCGTAGAAGCTGTTGTACGGCTCGTAACCGGAGCAGTAGGCGTCCTGGCCACCAGACCGGTCCAGGTCGTAGTCGTCAGGGCATGCCACCGGCTGAGCTGTGTTGTTCAGCAACCGCGCGAGCTGCTGTGGTCCGGCTCCCGGGTACTTGCTCGCCAACAGCGCGGCGATGCCGGTCGCGTGTGGGGTCGCCATCGAAGTGCCGCACAGTTCCCCGTAGCCGTTGGGCACGGTCGACAACACGCACCCGTCGCCCGTCTGCTCACCGCCTGGCGCGGTCACGTCGACCACACCAAGCCCATAGGCGCTGTACCCGGCTTTGAGCCGGTCCTGCCGCAGCGCCGACACTGTCACCACACCACGCAGACCACCGGGCAACAGCTTGCAACTGCTGTCGAGGGCCCGCCTGTCACCCTGCGCGCCTGCGGTCTGGCCCCTCGGATCGGCGAGATCGACGTTCTCGTTGGTCGCCGCGGCCACGGTCAGCACCCCACGCCGTGACGCGTAGTCGACGGCCCGGCGCACGGCCTCGTAGACCACGTACTCGCCCGGGCGGTCGCAGGTCAGCAACCACGGGTCGACGAAGTAGCTGTTGTTGGTGATCGTCATGTCGTTCTCCGCCGCCCACATCAGGCCACACACCACGGCCTCCGGGAAGACATACCCTCGGTCGTCGACGACCTTCACCGAGGCGACCCGCACGCCGGGCGCCACGCCCGCGATGCCTTTGCCGTCGTCGGCGGCGGCGATGATGCCCGCCACGTGGGTGCCGTGCGTCGAGGTCGTCGGCTGCCACGCCGAGGGCTGTCGATCGGCCTTGCCGGTCAGGCAGCCCGCGGATCGTGCGGGGTCCAGCGCGCCCGTGAGGTCGGGATGGTTCGCGTCGATGCCGGAGTCGAGCACGCCGACCAGCACCGTGGCGGCGCCGGATTCGAGCGCGCGGGCCCGCGGAGCGCGGATCATGTCCATGTTCCACTGCTCGGCCGTCCGGTCGCCGGAAGAGAGGGCGCTGGCCGTCGAGAGCGGCGCACTGGTGCTCTTTCCTCGACCCACCGTGCTCTCCGCACTGAAGGCCCGAGCGCGGCCGATGCGGGCGAGGAAACGCGAGTCCGAGGATGTGGCCACGCCGACCGCGATCTCCTGGTGGAACATCGTGAGGCTGCCGCAGGCGCTCGACACCCTGGCCGCCGCGTCGGCGGCGCCGAGTCCGTTGTCGAAGAGGACTACGTAACGCAGTTCAGGGCCCGCGCCCAGGCAGTTCGGCGCGACATCCTCGATCGGTGCGGCGGCTACGTGCGCTGGCATGACGAGCGTCGTCGCGAACGCCGCGACACTGACCGCCGCCGCCTTGATTCGGCGGAGCAGAGGCACAAGCGACCTCCAGTCTGAGTTCGCCGGGTTCATCGGCGCGTGGGCGTCCACTCGCTGCGGACGGTAGCCACGAGGCGCAAGGGAGACAAGCGCGCGAGGCGAATTGGCACTAACGGTACGGTGCCACTCTGCCGGTTGACCCACCACTGGAGTCCATCCGCCGCTCCCCGAGGGAAGTACCCCACTCATTCGGGTGACGGCACGGTAGTACCTGGTCACGAACGTGAGGAGTGGGTCCTGAGCCGCAAGGACCAGCCGAACCCGTCGGCACCGCCCGTGCAGAAGCTGCGGGTGCGCTACGCGAAACGGGGCAGGCTCCGCTTCACATCACACCGCGACGTCGCCCGCGCCTTCGAACGCGCGCTGCGCCGAGCGGGTGTGCCGATGGCCTACTCGCAGGGCTTCAGCCCACACCCGAAGGTCTCCTGGATCGGGGCCGCGCCGACCGGGGTGGCCAGCGAGGCCGAGTACGTCGAGTTCCAGGTCGTCGAGGCCATCGACCCGGTGGCCTTCGCCGCCGAGATCGATCGGGCGCTACCGCCCGGCCTGGACATCCTGGAGGCGGTGACGGCCGGACCCGGGGGGCTCGCCGAGCGGATGGAAGCGTCGTCCTGGCACATCGAACTGCCCGGCGTGGCCGTCGACACATTGCGGGACGCTGTCGCGAAGCTGCTGGCCGAGGAACACGTCGAAGTGGTTCGCCTCACGAAAGACGGCAGACGGCTGATCGACGCTCGACCTGCGGTTATCACCGCCGACGTGGTCAGCTCCGCCGACCGGGAATCGGACACGAAGTCCGTTGTGGGCGCCGACATGTCCACTGAAGCCGTCCCGTGTGGGATACTGCTCATGGTCGTTCGGCAGACAACACCAGCCGTCCGGCCCGACGACGTACTGAGCGCGCTGCGCGTCGTCGCCGCTCTGGAACCACCCGTGCCCGCAAAGGCGACCAGGATGGCCCAGGGACGGCTTGACGACGATGGCGTTCTGTCCGACCCGCTCGCCACAGACCGGCAGGCGGCACTCGGATAGTCCGCCGGGAGACCGCAGTGCCTCTTCCGTAGTCGAAATGACCTGCCGCCAACCGGCCCCGGGCCTGCCATATCCGGAGTCGACTCGGCGAGAGGCGAGGATTCCCGCCGCCACGCGCGGTGGAACGGACAACTAGGCCCCTGAGTGGCCGCGTCAAAGCCACGACGCGCCCGGGGGCGGAGGAGCTACATGTCGGACATGTCCACCCCTGCCGGAAGCGCCGGCGGGGCTACCACCACACCCACCAACCCGGCACTGGCCGAGTTGCCCGCCAAGGTGCGGGTTCACGCGCTGGCGAAGCTGCTGGAAGTCAGCAGCAAGGACGTGCTCGCGGCACTCACCGACCTCGGTGAGCCCGCCAGGGGCGCCCAGTCCAGCGTGGCCAGAGACCTGGCCCTGCGCGTCGCCGACGCGCTGAGCGGCGGCGATTCGCCTGTCGTCGACACCGAGCCCGAGATCGTCGAGGCTCCCGAGGAAGCCGTCGAGGCACCGGAAGAGTCAGCGGAGGACCGGCCACGCCGTATCCCGCCGACGCCGGTGTTCGCCTCGGCGTCCCCGCTGTTCCTGCCGCCGGAGAAAGCCGCGGCGCCCGCGCGCAGGCCGGAACCGGTGGTCGAGGAACCGGTCGCCGTCGAGCCCGAGATCGATGACTCCGACGACGACGATGACAGCAGCGCGGCCCGCAGGCGTCGACGCGGCCGTCGCGGACGCGGTCGGGGCAAGGGCGCCTCGGACGACATCGAGAACGACACCAAGGACGACGAGGCCAAGGACGCGTCCAAGGACGTCAAGGAGCCCAGGGAGGCGAAGGGTGGCAAGGACAAGCCCAAGCCGGAAGCCCAGGACTCCGACGACTCGGACGAGGACGACGCCGACTCCGACGGCGGATCCAGCCGTCGCCGTCGCCGCAGGCGTCGACGCCGCGGTGGCGACGAGGACGGCGGCGACGCCCCCACCACGACGGACGACCCCCCCAACACGGTCGTCCACATCCGCGAGATGCGCGACGAGAAGACCGAGTCGGCCGACGCCCGCAACGAGGTCCGCAGCATCCGCGGCTCCACCAGGCTCGAAGCCAAGCGCCAGCGTCGCCGCGACGGCCGCGAGGCAGGCCGCAGGCGGGCCCCGATCCTCTCCGAGGCCGAGTTCCTGGCCCGCCGCGAGGCCGTCGACCGCGCGATGATCGTGCGCGAGAACCCCGATCGCACGCAGATCGCGGTGCTCGAGGACGGCGTCCTCGTCGAACACTTCGTCACATCCGTGGGCACCGGCTCGCTGGTCGGCAACGTCTTCCTCGGCCGGGTGCAGAACGTGCTGCCCAGCATGGAGGCCGCGTTCGTCGACATCGGCCGGGGCCGCAACGCCGTGCTCTACGCCGGTGAGGTCGACTGGGACGCCGCCGGACTCGACGGCAAGGCCCGCAAGATCGAACAGGCCCTCTCCACCGGCGACAGCGTGCTCGTCCAGGTCACCAAGGACCCGGTCGGCCACAAGGGTGCCCGGCTGACCACCCAGATCAGCCTGCCCGGCCGCTTCCTCGTCTACGTGCCGGGCGGCGGTGCCACCGGCATCTCCCGCAAGCTGCCGGAGAACGAGCGACGCAGGCTCAAGGACGTGCTCAAGCGCATCGTCCCCGAGGACGCGGGCGTCATCATCCGCACCGCGTCCGAAGGCATCAGCGAGGACGAACTCGGCCGCGACGTGCGCAGGCTCCAGGCGCAGTGGCAGGTCATCAAGGAGAAGTCGGAAGGCACCAACGGCGTCAAGCGCTCCAGTGCCCCCGCGCTGCTCTACGAGGAGCCAGATCTTCTGGTCAAGGTCGTCCGCGACCTGTTCACCGAGGACTTCTCCTCGCTGATCATCCAGGGCGAGGGAGCGTGGGAGACCATCGACGCCTACGTCAGCCACGTCGCCCCCGAACTCGTCGACCGAGTTCGTCGGCACGTCGGCCAGAAGGACGTCTTCGCCGAACACCGCGTCGACGAACAGCTCCTCAAGGCACTCGACCGCAAGGTCTGGCTGCCCTCCGGCGGGTACCTGGTGATCGACCGCACCGAGGCGATGACCGTCATCGACGTCAACACCGGCAAGTACACCGGCTCCGGCGGCAATCTCGAAGAGACGGTCACCCGCAACAACCTGGAGTCCGCCGAGGAGATCGTCCGCCAGCTCCGGCTGCGCGACATCGGCGGCATCATCGTCATCGACTTCATCGACATGGTGCTCGAATCCAATCGCGACCTCGTGCTGCGCAGGCTCACCGAGTGCCTCGGCCGCGACCGGACCCGCCACCAGGTCGCCGAGGTCACCTCGCTCGGCCTGGTGCAGATGACCCGCAAGCGAGTCGGTACCGGCCTGCTCGAAGCGTTCAGCCACACCTGCGAGCACTGCAAGGGCCGAGGCGTCATGGTCTCCACCGAGCCCGCCAAGCAGGTCCCCGCACAGCCGCAGCAGGCCCAGCAGGCCCAGCCCAGCCAACCCAGCCAGGGTGGACAGGGTGGCCAGCAGAACGGCACCGGCGGCGGCAGCAAGCGCTCACGCAACCGGGGCGGCTCCGACGACAACCGGGACCGCAACGGCCAAGCCAAGGACCAGCAGCCCGCCAAGGATGAGGCGGTCAAGGCGGTCCGCGACATCGCGATGGCCACGGTCAAGGCACCAGAGCCCGAGACCGCGCCGCAGACCCGTCACTCCGGTGAGGACCGTGGCGCGACCAACGGCACGCACGAGACCCCGGCAGCCGAGCTCGATCACGGCCGCAACGGGCACGCTCACGCGAGCGAGCCCGAAGCGGTCGCCGAGCCGGTCACCGCGGGTCCGGCACCCCGCCGCAGGCAGCGTCGGGCAGCGTCCCGCCCGGCAGGCCCACCGGTCGGCGGGGGCCAGGAAAACTAGGGTCCT
>JALZNB010000329.1 GCA_030857905.1 Actinomycetota bacterium | reverse complement strand
ACCCTCGGGTGACCGGTGATGTCGGCATGGCGGGTGTCGCCATCGATTCGATCTTCGACATGCGACAGCTCTTCGACGGCATCCCGCTGGACAAGATGAGCGTGTCCATGACCATGAACGGGGCCGTTCTCCCGGTTCTCGCTCTCTATGTCGTCGCGGCCGAAGAACAGGGCGTGGCAGCGGAAAAGCTCACCGGAACCATCCAGAACGACATCCTCAAAGAGTTCATGGTCCGCAACACCTACATCTATCCGCCGCGGCCGTCGATGCGGATCATCTCCGACATCTTCTCCTACACCTCGCAGCACATGCCGAAGTACAACTCCATCTCCATCTCCGGCTACCACATGCAGGAAGCCGGGGCGACCGCCGACCTGGAGTTGGCCTACACCCTCGCCGACGGCGTCGAGTACATCCGCGCCGGTCGGGACGCTGGCCTCGACGTCGACCGGTTCGCTCCCCGGCTCTCGTTCTTCTGGGCCATCGGCATGAACTTCTTCATGGAAGTCGCCAAGCTGCGCGCGGCCCGCCTGCTGTGGGCGAAAATGGTCAAGCAGTTCGAGCCCAAGTCCGACAAGTCGCTCTCGCTGCGCACGCACTGCCAGACCTCCGGGTGGTCGCTGACCGCCCAGGACGTCTACAACAACGTGATCCGCACCTGTGTCGAAGCCATGGCCGCC
The DNA here is from genome assembly GCA_030857905.1 of Actinomycetota bacterium. GTDB lineage: Bacteria > Actinomycetota > Actinomycetes > Mycobacteriales > Pseudonocardiaceae > Actinokineospora. The sequence goes on along the minus strand of JALZNB010000329.1, from coordinate 5,582 downwards.
ACCCAGGGCCACACCCAGTCGTTGCACACCAACGCCCTGGACGAGGCGCTGGCACTGCCGACCGACTTCTCCGCGCGCATCGCGCGCAACACGCAACTGTTGCTGCAACAGGAATCCGGCACGAACAGGGTCATCGACCCCTGGGGCGGCAGCGCTTTCGTCGAACGCCTCACCCATGAACTCGCCCGCAAGGCGTGGGGCCACATCAGCGAGGTCGAGGCCGCCGGGGGTATGGCCAAGGCGATCGACGCGGGAATCCCCAAACTCCGCATCGAGGAGGCGGCCGCCCGCACCCAGGCCCGCATCGACTCCGGCCGTCAACCGGTGATCGGCGTCAACAAGTACCGCGTCGACGGCGACGAGGACATCGAGGTACTCAAGGTCGACAACGCGGGCGTGCGCACCCAGCAGTTGGAGAAGCTGCGCAGGCTGCGCGAAGAGCGCGATTCCCGCGACGTCGAGCGTGCGCTGAACGCGTTGACCAACGCCGCCGACGCGGACGGCAACCTGCTGGAACTGGCGATCTCCGCCGCCCGCGCCAAGGCGACCGTCGGTGAGATCTCCGAAGCCCTCGGCAAAGTCTGGGGCAGGCACTCGGCCCAGATCCGTACGATCTCCGGGGTGTACCGCGACGAGGTCGGCAAGACATCCGGTCCGAACGCGATCGACGCCGCGCGCGCGACCGTCGACGCGTTCGCCGACGCCGAGGGCCGCAGGCCGCGCATCCTGGTGGCGAAGATGGGCCAGGACGGCCACGATCGTGGCCAGAAGGTCATCGCGACCGCGTTCGCCGACCTCGGCTTCGACGTCGACGTGGGCCCGCTGTTCTCCACGCCGGGGGAGGTCGCCCGGCAGGCCGTCGAGGCCGACGTCCACGTCGTCGGCGTCAACTCGCTCGCTGCGGGCCACCTGACCCTGGTTCCGGCGCTGCGCGAGGAACTGACCGAACTCGGCCGCGACGACATCATGATCGTTGTCGGCGGCGTGATCCCGCCGGGGGACTTCGACGCCCTGCGCGCGGCCGGTGCCTCGGCGATCTTCCCGCCCGGCACCGTCATCGCCGAAGCCGCCGCCGAACTGCTGCGCGGCCTCGCCGAGCGACACGGACACGAGCTTGGCTGAACCACGGGGAAGGCGGATCGACGTCGGCGAGTACACCGCGGGTGTGCTCGCCGGTGACCGCGCGCTGCTCTCGCGGGCGATCACCCTGGTCGAGTCCCGCCGGGCCGACCATCGGGTGCTGGCCCAGGAACTCCTGGTCGAACTCCTGCCACACGCGGGGGGCGCGCACAGAGTCGGCATCACCGGGGTCCCCGGTGTGGGCAAGTCCACCTTCATCGATGCCCTCGGCACGAACCTGACCGCGAACGGCCACCGGGTCGCGGTGCTCGCCGTCGACCCGTCGTCCACCCGGACGGGTGGCAGCATCCTCGGCGACAAGACCCGCATGTCCCGGCTCGCGGTCGACCCGGCCGCGTTCATCCGCCCGTCGCCGACCTCGGGCACGCTCGGCGGTGTCGCCAAGGCCACGCGCGAGACGATCGTGCTGATGGAGGCCGCGGGCTACGACACGGTGCTCGTGGAGACGGTCGGAGTCGGGCAGTCCGAGACCGCGGTGGCGAACATGGTCGACTGCTTCCTGTTCCTCACCCTCGCCCGAACGGGTGATCAACTCCAGGGCATCAAGAAGGGCGTCCTCGAACTCGCGGACGTGATCGCGGTCAACAAGGCCGACGGCGACCACACCCGCGAGGCCGCCCGCGCGGCCGGTGAACTCGCCGGTGCGCTGCGGATGCTGCGCGCCCCCGAGGCCATCTGGACCACCCCGGTCCTCACCTGTAGCGGACTGGCCGACACGGGCTTGGACACCGTGTGGGACCAGGTGAAACAGCACCACAAGACACTGTCGGAGGCGGGGGTCCTCGCGGAGAAGCGCCGCCGACAGCAGGTGGACTGGACGTGGACGATGGTTCGCGACACGCTGCTCACCCGACTCCACGATCACCCGACCGTGCGAGTGCTGGCCCCGGACCTCGAACAACAGGTCCGCGACGGCACCCTGACCGCCACCCTCGCCGCCGAACGCATCCTGCACGCCTTCTCCGAGCCCCTCCCATCCGACTAGTCTGAAGATCGACTCCCGACCAGACCCTGGAGATCCCGTGACTCGGCTGCTCATCGGATTGCTGCTCGGCGTCGTGGTCCTGCTCGGTGCCGCCCCCGCGACGGCCGAGCCGGTGGCGGCACAGCCGCCCCCCACGACCGCGCCCGCGGGCCCGCAACTGGACCAGCCGACGGAGGAAGACGCCGAGAAGTCCAAGAACAAGCTGATCATCGGCATCACCGCCGTCGTTCTGCTGGGCGGCGTGGTCTACGGCAATCGATACCGGGCCAAGCGCCGCAAGTCCTGACACGCTCGTCCTCCCGGTGGTCGTCGATCATGGCTGACGTGGACCGCCGCACAATTCGCACGATCGTTCGGTCACCGGTGGCGGCACGATCGTTCGGTCACCGGGCGGCCATGACCGTTCGGTCAGCTGGGAGCGGCACGATCGTTTGGTCACGGGGGCATAGCGCGATCGTTCTTGTACTTGGTGGCCGAGCGGGCGATGGCGGGCAGGTGCCGGAACATGATCGGCCAACCGGAGCAGAACCCGCAATTCAGCTCACCGTAGGCACCGATCATCTTGATCAATCGACAGCCAGGCCGAAAATTCGCCGTCCGTTCGTCGCAGCGCCACGACCGGCGACCCCTCGGTCCGCGCGAGATCGATCATCCGGGGTTCCGATGGGGCAGGATTAGGCCAAATGAGTAACGAGCGCACATTCGGAGGGTCCGCGTGACTGTGATGCAATCGCGGCCCGACATGCCTGTCGATGGGGTCCGCAGCGGCCACGCCGCCGCCGAAGACGTGGACCCGGCCGTGCTGATCACGCCACGCGGGGTCACTATGCCCCTTGTGGAGGATCTCGGTACCGGGCGCGGACCCGGCTGGCTCGACCGCTGGCTCACGGTCAACACCCCCGATGTGCTGGCGTGGTTCCGGCACATCCACGCGAACCCCGAGTTGTCGCGGCAGGAGTACGCCACCACCGAGCTGGTCGCCGGTCTGCTCAAGTCCTTCGGCTTGCAGCCCGAGGTGCTCCCCGGTGGCACCGGCCTCATCTGCGATGTCGGCGAGGGCGAGCGCTGTGTCGCGCTTCGCGCGGACATGGACGCGCTGCCGATGAACGAGGCATCCGGTCTGCCGTACGCGGCGACGACCCCGGGTGCCTGCCATGCCTGCGGCCACGACGCGCACACCACGATCCTGCTGGCCACCGGCATCGCGTTGGCCTCAGCGCCCGAGCTGCCCGGTCGGGTCCGGCTGATCTTCCAGCCCGCCGAGGAGGTCATGCCCGGCGGCGCGCTGGAGGTCATCGAGGCGGGTGGGCTCGACGGGGTCGAGCGCATCTTCGGTCTGCACTGCGATCCGCGCCTTGAGGTCGGCCGGGTCGGTACCCGGGTCGGCGCCATCACCTCGGCGACCGACCTGTTGGAACTTCGTCTGACCTCGCCCGGCGGCCACACCTCCCGCCCCCACCTGACCGCCGACTTGGTGCACGCCCTCGGCACCGTGATCACCGGCCTGCCCGCGCTGCTGTCGCGCCGCGTCGACCCGCGGTCGGGCACCGTGCTGGTCTGGGGCGCGGTCCACGCGGGCGAGGCGCCCAACGCGGTTCCGCAGGACGGGCTGCTGCGCGGCACGCTGCGTACCGGCGATCACGACGTCTGGGCCGAGCTGGAGCCGCTGGTCGCCGGTCTCGTGCAGTCGTTGCTGGCGCCGACCGGTGTCGGCTTCGAACTGCAGCACCGCCGGGGTGTGCCGCCGGTCATCAACGACCGGGCGAGCACGCAGGTGCTGCGCGCCGCCATCGAGTCCGCGCTCGGCGAGGATGCCCTGGCCGGGACCAAGCAGTCCTCCGGCGGCGAGGACTTCGGCTGGTACCTCGAACACGTCCCCGGCTCCTTCATGCGCCTGGGCGTCTGGCCGGGCGAGGGTCCGATGCGCGATCTGCACCAGCCCACGTTCATGCTCGACGAACGGGCGTTGCTCGCGGGCATCAGGGTCATGACGCACACCGCGCTGACCGCCCTGGCCTGATCACAGTCGGTGAGGTTCGCGCGACGAATTCTTCGGTGCCGCCCATTGGGGCGCTCGACCGTGTGAAAACCGCTGACAGAGCGCGCTCGAATTCTGGCGACAATCGCCATTATATCGGATGACCTGCGATTCCTAGAATTCCACAAAAGGGAGCCCTGATACACCCCGTCGGGGCTGTTCGAGTGACTACCGTTCCTTTTGGGGCACTACGCCCTGGCCGCGCGCCGCGTTGGACGGCGGACTGACCGAGAAAGGAACAACGGTGAACTTCAATCGACAGATCATGAGGGCCGCCCTGATTGGGGCCCTTGCCATCTTTTTGCCCTTCACGGCTGGAACGGCGAGCGCCGACAAGTGGCCTGGTGGCAACGAGGTCTCGGTAACGAATATCGGTGACTGGAACGACAATTCGATCACCAACGCCAACGCGAGCGACAACTGGACCGAGATCCGCAATCTGTGGGCGGACGCGAACTCGACCGAGGACGTCAACGACGACGCGGACTCGAACAACACGTGGGTGGGCAACGAGAACGCCCACTGGAACACCACGTCCGTGGTCAATGCCGACGCCGACGACAACGAGACCATCATCGCCAACTACGACGCGGACGGAAACATCACCGCTCTAGCCAACGAGGATGCCGACGACAACGAGACTCTCGTCTACAACGAGGACGCTGACGACAACATCACTCTTGTCGCCAACGAAGACGCTGACGACAACGACACCGTCGTCTACAACGAGGACGCTGACGAGAACGTCACCCTCGTCGCCAACGAAGACGCTGACGACAACGAGACCGTGGTCCACAACGAGGACGCGGAAGAGAACCTCACCCTGGTCGGCAACGAGGACTCCGATCACAACGACACCGTCGTCTACAACGAGGACGCGGAAGAGAACCACACGGTCGTCCACAACGACGACTCGTACGCGAACGACACCGTCGTCTACAACGAAGACGCCGAGGAGAACCACACCGCCGTCCTCAACGATGACGCGGCTCTGAACACCACCATCGTCGCGAACGAGGACGCTGACAACAACGAGACCGTCGTCGCGAACGAGGACGCGGCTCTGAACACCACGGTCGTCAGCAACTCGTGGGCCGATGACAACGTCACCTGGGTCGCCAACAACGGTGCCGTGGGCAACGACTCGGTCGTCACCAACCTGGCGAGCGATGACAACAGCACGATGATCGTCAACGAGAACGCCAATTTCGGCACTACCGTGGTGACCAACAACAACGCTGACGACAACGAGACCGTCGTCGTGAACGCGGACGCCTCGGAGAACATGAACACTGTCATCAACAACGGCAGCGACGGCAATGTGACGACCTTGGCCAACTCGGGCGAGGGCAATCACACGGTGGTCAACAACGGCTGAGAGATCCGCACCGGAAGCCGGTGCGACACGGACCCAACAGT
>JALZNB010000318.1 GCA_030857905.1 Actinomycetota bacterium | reverse complement strand
TGCCGGTGCTCTCCACCCGGAGCGCGGCGACACAGTCCAGTTCGGGCTCGTACTCGACCGCCTCGGCGCGCGAGATGAGTTTCGCGGGTACGCCGTTGGCCTTCGCCCGCTCCGCCAGGGTCCACAGGGCGGGCAGTTCCGATTCGGCGGTCGCCACGACCAGTTTTCCGCACACGTCGACCGGCACGCCGTGCGCGCGGGCGAAGGCGATCATCGAGCGGTTGCCCGCGAGGGACATCCGCGCTTTGAACGATCCTGGCTGGTAGTACAGCCCGGCGTGCACCACGTTGGAGTTGTGGCCCGTCTGGTGCGCGGCCCAGTGGGACTCCTTTTCCAACAGGGTCACCCGATTTCCCCGGTTCACCAACTCATGAGCCGTCGCGAGACCGAGGATGCCGCCGCCCACTACCACCACATGTCGCACCCGGGCAGCTTAATTGCGACCCTGTTCTCTACGGTGACCCCGTGACTGCACCGAGCCTGCGGCAGCGAATGGGCCCCGCTGTCCTGATGGGCGGCGCGCTGTTCGTCCTCGGTCTGGCCGGGTACGGCTTCCTCGCCATCTCGGGTCACACGCTGTCGACGGCGGACGCCGCGGCCGTCGCCAGTTTCTACCTCATCATCAGCATTGTCGGCCCTGGTGTCGCGGCGGGGCTTGAGCAGGAGATCAGCCGCTCGACCAGCGCCTCGTTGGCTCGGGGTGGCTCGCTGCGGGTCGTGGCGGGGCGGGGGGCCGCGGTCGGGCTCGGTCTGGCGCTGGTCGTGGTGGCGGTCTTGTTCGTCGCCGCAGGAGTGCTGACGGACAAGGCGCTGGCCGGGCAATGGGGGCTGTTCGCCGCGATCATCTTCGGCGTCGTCGGCTCGGCCGCCGCCTGTTGGGTGCGCGGGCTGCTCGGCGGGATGCAGCGATTCGCGGGTTATGCCGCGAGCCTCACCGCCGAGGGGCTGTCCAGGATCGTGATGTGCGTGGTCCTGATCGTCGTCGGTACGACAGACCCGACGATCTTCGCCATGGTGTTCGCGGCGGGCGCCGTTTTCGCGCTGCTCGCCGGACTTCCGTGGCTGCGCGGGAAACCGACGGCGGTCGAGGTGACAGACGAGGTCCCGCACGACTCGGTGCCCGCCATGACGCGGGGACTGGTCCTGCTGGTCGGCGCGACTCTCGGGTTTCAGACGGTGGCCAACCTCGCCCCGGTTCTCGTCACCGCCCGGCTCGAAGACGACACCGCGCTGGCGTCGGCGTTCGCCTCCGCGTTCGTCTTGGTGCGCATACCGGTGCTGCTGTTCGCCGCCGTCGGGGCGATGCTGCTCCCCGCGCTGACCAAGGCGGTCACCAGCGGAGACCTGCCCGCTTTCCGGTCGACGTTGCGCAAGATCATGCTCGCGCTGGCGGCGATCGGGGTGCCTACGGTCGTGGGGGCGACGCTGCTCGGCCCGTGGGCGGTCGAGTTCCTGTTCGGCGCGAAGGTGCGCCTTCCCGCCGCGGTCCTCGGGCTGCTGGCGCTGAGCACCGTCGTACTCATGGTCACCCAGGTGTTGCTGCCCGCGCTCGTCGCACTCGGCAAACACCGGGTCGTCACCCTCGCGTGGGCGCTGGGCACTGTCGTGGTCGTCGGACTGCTCGTCCTGCCGCTGGACCCGGTCAACACCGCGGTGTGGGCGCAGCTCGCGGGATGCGGGCTGGTCGCGCTGACCATGGCGGTCACCTTGATGATGTCGCTGCGGGCCCGCGCGAGCGCGGCGCCACCACCACCGGTTCGTCAACCCGGGTGAGCGTGGCAGTCGACTTCCGATCCGCGAGGGTGAGTTACCTTACTGCGGTGGCATCGATCGAATCGACGGACGGCCAGGACTACACCGACCGGCTCAAGCGGGTGCAGGAGCCGCTGTGGAAGCGGGTGCTCGACGTCCAGGCGCCGTATCGGTGGAACGTCCGGCGACTCTTCGGCGACCGCGAGGTGCTGGACATCGGCTGCGGCATCGGTCGCAACCTCGGCCACCTCGCCCCGCGCGGCGTCGGCGTCGACCACAACCCGCACTCGATCCAAGCCTGCCGAACACAGGGACTGACCGCGTTCACGACCGACGAGTTCGGTCAGACCGAGTACGCCGAGCCCGGCCGGTTCGGTGGGCTGCTCGCCGCGCACCTGGTGGAGCACATGCCACGGCCGGACGCGGTGGGGATTCTCCGGGGATACCTCGAGTACCTCGCACCCGGCGGTGTCGTCGTCCTGATCTGTCCGCAGGAGCGCGGCTACGCCTCCGACAGCACCCATGTCGCCTTCACCGATCTCGACGGTCTCGCCGACGTGTGCGGGCAGCTCGGCCTGCGGGTGGACAAGCGCGTGTCCTTCCCGTTTCCGCGGGCGGCCGGAAAGGTCTTCACCTACAACGAGTTCGTGATCATGGCGACCAAGCCGTAACCCGAGGTCGTACGCCGGTCCCGGAAATGTGAAGAGTCGGAAAACGGGCTACCTCCCCGACAGGTGCTCGGGTACTCTCATCGGTGAATCGGTCGGGGTCGGGGCCCGCCTTCTGGGGGATGTGTTCGGTTTCATGAGATAGCGGCGTGTTTTCCGCCGCCATTTTCGGAAATGAACAGTCGAGTTGTCGACGCTGTATTCGGCGACCGCCAGACGGGCCGATCGTCGGCTGGTCGAACTCCGACACCATTTTCGGAAAGAGGACTGATGGGTCGTTCCAGAGCAGTGGTCGCCGTCGCGGCTGTCGCCGCCTCGCTCGTCGTCGGCGCGGGTAACGCCTCCGCCGACACGCCGAGCCGAGGTCACGTGGTCGCCGACTACGGCAAGACATCGCTCGAAAGCACCAACTCCACCGCCGCGGCGGAAGGCGGAACCCGGTTCGTCCCGACCTCGCCCGTGCGCGTGCTCGACACCCGCAACGGCACCGGTCGCCCCGGCACCGCGCCGGTCGGCCCAGGGCAGACCATCTCGATCCCGCTCGCCGATCGCCTCCCCGATGACGCCGTTGTCGTGGTGCTGAACGTGACCGGCACCGAGGCGACCTCGTCCACCTTCATCACCGCGTACGCGAACGGCATCGCCCGCCCCGCGGTGTCGAGCCTGAACCTCGTCGCCGGTGAGACCCGCCCCAACGGGGCGACGGTCTACCTGATGCCGAACCAGACCGTCGACTTCTACAACAACGCGGGCAACACGCACCTCGTCGCCGACCTCGCGGGCTACTACGTGCCTGCCCCCACCAAGGCTGTCGCCTCCGGCGCGTACACGCCGACGTCCCCGACGCGCATGCTCGACACGCGTTCGCAGGGTGGCGCGGTCCGTGGTGGCGGTGTCGTGACCATCGACTTCAGCGGCAGGGTCGCCGCCAGTGCCACCTCGGTGACGATCAACGTCACCGGCACCGACACCACCGGCAACACCTTCGTGACCGCGTGGCCCACCGGTCAGGCCCGGCCGACCGCGTCGAGCCTGAACCTCGCGCCCGGCAAGACAACGCCGAACTCGATCACCGTCGCCCTCGGCGCCGACCGCAAGGTCTCCTTCTACAACAACGCGGGCGACACACACCTCGTCGTCGACCTCGCCGGCTACTACGCGACCGACACCGGCCTGCTGTTCTACCCGACCGAGGCTGTCCGCATCTTCGACTCGCGCTTCGAGGAGCCCGGCGCCCTCGGCCCCGGCCACATCGTCGACATCTACTTCGCCGACACGCCGGAGTGGGGCGCGCTGGCGATCAACATGACCGGCACCAACCCGTCGGCGAACACCTACGTCACCACCTTCCCCAGCGACGAGGCCGTTCCCAACGCCTCCAACCTGAACCTCGCCCCCGGTCAGACCGCGGCCAACACCGCGTCGGCGAAACTGGGCGACTACGAGGGATTCCGCAGCATGGGGTTCTTCAACCACTCGGGCACCACCGACCTGATCATCGACGCGTTCGGGATCTTCGCGCCGTGACGGTCTGATCCGAGCTGACACCCGCCCGCGCCC
>JALZNB010000032.1 GCA_030857905.1 Actinomycetota bacterium | reverse complement strand
CGCGGGCGTCGCCCGCGGTTACCTCGACCGTCCCGGCCTCACCGCGCAACGGTTCGTCGCCGACCCGTTCGGCGCGGCGGGGGAGCGGATGTATCGCACCGGCGATCAGGTGCGCTGGACCGGCGATGGCGAACTGGTGTTCCTCGGCCGCGGTGACGGCCAGGTCAAGGTGCGCGGCTTCCGCGTGGAACTCGGCGAGATCGAGGCGGAACTGGTGCGCCTGCCGGAGATCACGGCCGCCGCGGTGACCGTTCGCGAAGACGAGCCGGGCGTCAAACGGCTCGTCGCCTACCTCGTCGGCGGTGACCCGACGGACGCCCGAACGGCACTGGCGCTGCGACTGCCCGAGTACATGGTGCCCGCGGCCTTCGTCGCGCTCGACGCGCTGCCGTTGACCGCCAACGGCAAACTCGACCGCCGCGCGCTGCCCGCGCCGGAATGGACCGCGGACACCTCCCACATCGCGCCACGCACGGCCACCGAGCGCGCGGTCGCACGAGTGTGGTCGGACGTGCTCGGCGTGCCCGAACTCGGCGCGCACGACAACTTCTTCCACCTCGGCGGCGACTCGATCCTCGGTATTCGCGTCGTGGCCGGACTGCGCGACGCCCTCGGCGTCGACGTATCGCCGCGCGCGCTGTTCACCACCCCCACGGTGGCCGAACTTGCCGCCGCGCTCGGGGGTGCCGACGCCTCGCAAGCGATCACGCCGCTCGACCCGGCCGAGGACGCGCCGCTGTCGTTCGCCCAACAGCGGCTGTGGTTCCTGCACGAGTTCGAGCCGGACAGCACCGAGTACGTGACACCGCTGGCGCTGCGGCTGCGCGGCGCGATCGACGTGGCCGCGCTGTCGACAGCCGTCACCGCGCTTGTCGCACGCCATGAGGCGCTGCGTACCACCTTCCTCGGCGTGGACGGTCGCGGCACGCAACAGGTGCACCCACCCGCGCCGGTGTCGCTGCCGGTGATCGACATCGACGAAGCCGTGCTGCTAGCCGCACTGAAGGCCGAGGCGGGCCGATCGTTCGCACTCGATGTCGGGCCGCTGTTGCGGGTCGCCCTGTTCCGGGTCGCGCGGGACCACCATGTCCTGACCCTGACCATGCATCACATCGTCACCGACGGCTGGTCGGCGGGCGTGCTCGCATTCGACCTGGCCGAGCTGTACCGAGCGGCGACGTCCGACACCCGACCGGACCTGCCCGAACTGCCCATCCGCTACCGGGACTTCGCCGCGTGGCAGCGCGGTCGCACCGACGCGCTCGCCGAACAACTCGCGCATTGGCGGCACGTCCTGGCCGACGTGCCCGCGCTGGACCTGCCGACCGACCGGCCGCGCCCACCCGTGCACACCACGGCGGGCGCCCAGATCGAGTTCACCATCCCCACGCCGGTCGCCGACGCGCTGCGGGAGGTGTCGCGGCACAAGGACGGCACCCTGTTCATGGCACTGGTCGCCGCGACCCAGGTCCTGCTGCACAGGTTCTCCGGGCAGGCCGACATCGCCGTGGGCACCGTGGCCAACGGCCGCGAGCACCCGGACCTGCGAGACCTGGTCGGGTTCTTCGTGAACACACTCGTACTTCGATCCACTGTGGACGATCGCTTGTCGTTCACCGGGTTCCTGGCCGACGTCCGCGCCACCGTGCTGGCCGCGTTCGCCAACCAGGACGTCCCGTTCGAGCGAGTGGTCGACGCGGTGGCGCCGGACCGCGACACCAGCCGGACGCCGCTGTTTCAGGCCATGGTGGCGTTGCAGAACGTCGGCGGCACCACCACCGGCTTCGCCGGTCTCGACGCTGAGGACATCGCCATCCCCGGGGTCACCGCGAGCTACGACGTGACCTTCGAGTTCCGGGAGGCCGAGGACGGCTCACTGCACGCCAACCTCGACTACAACACCGACCTGTTCGACGCCGACACCGCCGCCCGGTTCGTCCACGGCCTTCGCGAACTCCTCTCCGCCGTCGCCATCGACCCGGATGCCACGCTCGGCGAGCTACCCGTGCTGGCCGACGTCGAACGCGACCGGATCGTGTCCACGTGGAACGACACCGCGACAGCCATACGCCCCACCACCCTGGCGGACCTGGTCAGCGCCCAAGTCCGACGCACACCCGACGCCGTCGCCGTCACCTCGGCGGAGCGCACCCTGACCTACGCCGAGCTGGACGCCCGCTCCAACCAGGTGGCACGCCTGCTGGCCCAACACGGCGCCGGACCCGAGACCGTGGTCGCGCTGGCCCTGCGTCGGTCGGTGGAACTGGTGGTCGCCGAGTTGGCGACGGCCAAAGCGGGTGCCGCCTTCCTGCCGGTCGACCCGGACTACCCAGCCGACAGGGTGGCGTACATGCTGCGGGACGCACACCCCGTGCTGACCGTGCGCGACCCGGAGTGGTTCGACGCGGCGGACGGTTTGTCCACTGAGGACATATCGGTGGCGGTGCCCGACAACGCCGCGTACGTCATCTACACCTCAGGTTCCACCGGCAAACCCAAGGGCGTCGTGGTTCCGCACACCGGCCTGGCGAGTTTCGCCGAGGCGCAACGGGAACATCTCGACGTCCGGCCCGGCGACCGGGTCCTGGCCTTCTCCTCGCCCAGCTTCGATGCCTCGGTGCTGGAACTGGTGATGGCCCTGCCCCACGGTGCCACCCTGGTCGTGCCGCCGTCCGGCCCGCCGCTGGGCGATCAACTCGCGGAGGTGCTCCGCGACGAACGCATCACCCACACGCTGATCCCGCCAGTCGCGCTGGCGACGGTGCCGACGGTGCCGCTGCCCGCGCTGCGCACACTCATCGTCGGCGGCGACGCCTGTTCGGCCGACCTGGTCGACCGCTGGGCACCCGGCCGACGCATGGTGAACGCCTATGGCCCCACCGAGTCCACTGTCGTCGCCACGTGGAGCGACCCGCTGGTGCCGGGGCGCACCCCGCCTATCGGCAGGCCCATCGCCAACACCAAGACATACGTGCTCGACACGTCGATGCAACCGGTACCGGTCGGCACGCCGGGCGAGCTGTACGTCTCCGGTGTGGGCCTGGCCCGCGGCTATCTCGATCAGGCCGGGCTGACCGCACAACGATTCGTCGCCAACCCGTTCGGGGCGTCGGGGGAGCGGATGTACCGCACCGGCGACTTGGTCCGCTGGACCCGCGACGGGCACCTGGTATTCCTCGGGCGGGCCGACGACCAGGTGAAGGTGCGTGGATTCCGCATCGAGCTCGGCGAGGTGGAGACCGCGCTGCGCCGCTACGAGGACGTGCTGGACGCTGTGGCGACCGTGCGAACCGACCACGCGGGGTACAAACGGCTCGTCGGTTACACCGTCGGCCCGACCCCGCCGGATGTGGTGTCGCTGCGCGAGTTCCTGTCGGCGTCAATGCCGGGATACATGGTTCCCACGGCCTTCGCCCACCTGGACGCCTTGCCGTTGTCGCCCAGCGGCAAGGTCGACCGTGCCCGGCTGCCCGAACCGGACGCCACGGCGTCCAGCGCGTATACCGCGCCCACGACAACGCTGGAGACGGACCTCGCCCGCGTGTGGGCCGACGTGCTCGGCGTCGAGCGGGTCGGGGCCACCGACAACTTCTTCACCCTCGGCGGCGACTCCATCCTGAGCATTCAGGTCGTGGCCCGCGCTCGGCAGGCCGGGCTGCGGCTCACGACCAAAGACCTGTTCACCCACCAGACAATCGCCGAACTCGCGCCCGTGGTGACCACATACACCGACCATTCGCGGGACAACGCGCCCGTCGTCGGGCCGGTGCCGTTGACCCCGATCCAGCGCTGGTTCCTGCGGCCCGACAGGCGCAACCCGCATCACTTCAACCAAAGCAACCTCGTGGAGGTCACCGACGACGTCTCGGCCGAGACGCTGCGCACGGCCCTGTCGGCGCTGCTCGCCCAGCATGACGCCCTGCGACTGCGATTCCACGAGACACCCGAGGGTTGGCGGCAGGACAACGCCCCGGTCGGACCGGTGGACATCCTCACCGAGGTGACGGTGGCCGATCTGTCCGAAGTGGAGCGAATCGCCGACCGCACCCACGCGGGCTTCGACCTGGCCACCGGGCCACTGCTGCGCGCGGTGCTGTTCCGCTTCACCGACGGTTCTCGCCCGTGGCTCCTGCTCGTGGCACACCACCTGGTGATCGACGGCGTGTCCTGGCGCATCCTGTTGGAGGACCTGGAGACCGGCTATGAACAGGCCGGACGAGGGCAGCCGATCACCCTCGGAGTCAAGACGACATCCTTCCAGGACTGGTCGCGGCGACTCTCGGACTTCGTCGCCGCGGGTCGCCTCGACGCGGAAATCCCACTGTGGGGCGACATCGCGGGCGGCGAACTCCCGGTCGACGGCCGCGGCGGCAGTGGCGAACTCGACGCGGTCGCCGTCCAACTCAGCCAGGAGGACACCGACGCGCTGCTGCGCGGCGCACCCGCGGTCTACCGCACCCGCATCAACGACGTCCTGCTCGCCGCGTTCGCCGTCGCCATCGGACGCTGGACGGGCGGGGACCGGGTGGTGGTCGACCTGGAAGGCCACGGCCGCGAGGACATCCTCGACGACGTCGACCTCACCCGGACGGTCGGCTGGTTCACCACGATGTTCCCCGTCGCACTCGCGGTACCCAAGGACGGCGAGTGGCGGACGATCGTGCGCGGCATCCGCAAACAACTCCGCACCATACCTGGCAACGGGTTCGGCTACTCGGCGCTGCGCTACCTGGGCTCACTGCGCCCTGCCGGACCCCCGCCACAGGTGTCGTTCAACTACCTCGGCCAATTCGACAACGGCTCCGAGACCGGTGAAAGCGCCCTATACCGGGCAAGCAGGCCAAGCGTAGGCCGCGATCACGACCCCACCGACCACGGCGACCATTTGCTCGACGTGGTCGGCGAAGTGGGCGACGGCATGATGACCTTCGCCTGGTACTACCACCCCGACACCCACCACAAGGCCACCATCGACGCTGTCGCCGCCGACTTCGCCGCCGCACTACGCGCCATCGCCGCGGACTGCCGAGGCGCCCGGTGACCCAGACACCGCTGTTCGCCGGGGATGTGGCCCAGAGCGCCCACGCGGCCCCACTGGTCAGGTGGTGAGTCTGGCTGACAAGCGGGAGCAGTTCTCCGGGCCGTTAGCGGCAGCTGACGGCCCGGTCCGGCGTCGAGGTCGAGTCGAGGCGGCGGATGAAGGAGTCGCCTCCGACAGTCGCCTGCCGTCCGCAGGCTTGGTCCTGGGTCGAGAACGGGCCGTAGAACACCGAGTAGATCTCCTCGGTGTTGACATGAGTGCGCAGCGAAGCGCAGCCCGTCGTCGGCGCGTGCAGATATTTCGCGCCGGGGTTCAGGTCCAGGAACTCCTGGACGTCCTTGGGGTAGGCGTCCGAGTTGACCGCGGACCCCACGATCAGGATGTAGTCGCCGTCGCAGGCCGGGGCGTCGACCGGCACCGAGACTCCCAGATCGACAGTCGGGGGACCGACCGAGCCGGAACTCGCGGTCGGCGCGGGCGTGTTCTGGCCGTTCTGCCGGGTCCGGTCCACTTGCGACCAGATGAGCGCGGCGACTCCCACCAGTCCCGCCGCCACAACGGCCGCGGCCGCGATGACCCAACCCCGGCGACGACCGCGTCGGACAGGTTCGGCCGCGGCCACCGGCACCGAAGGGACTCGTGCGGGTGTCACCACGGGTAGCTGCTTGGTTCCCGAGTCGGTCAACGCGCGCCGCGCCGCCGCCGCCAGCTCACCCGCGCTCGAGAACCGCTGGTCCGGGTCCTTCGCCATGCCCCTGGCGATCACCCGATCGAACCCGGTGGGCACACCGGGGCGGACCTCGCTGGGGCGCGGCGGTTCGTTCGTGATGTGCATGCACATCACGGCCATCGCGTTCTCGGCGGTGAACGGCTTCGTGCCGGTCAGGCACTGGAACAGCATGCAGGCCAGGGCGTAGACGTCCACCCGGTGATCCACCGGCCCGGAGCCGAACCGCTCCGGTGCCATGTAGGCGAGCGTGCCCACGGCGTCGCCGGTTCCGGTGATGTCGTTGGTGGCGCTGATCGAGCGGGCGATGCCGAAGTCGACGAGGTAGGCGAAGCCGCTCGTGCTGAGGATGACGTTGGACGGCTTCACGTCCCGGTGCAGCAGGCCTTCGGCGTGGGCCGCGTCCAAGGCGCTGGCCACCTGCGCGATCACGTCTACCGCGTCCGCCGGGCGCAGCGAGTCGTGCCGGGCGATGGTCTTGCTCAGGTCGGCGCCTTCGACCAAGCGCATGTCCAGGTACAGCCTGCCGTCGATCTCGCCGTAGGCGTGGATCGGGATGACGTGAGGTTCCCGCAGCCGGGCCGCGGCGTGTGCCTCCCGCTTGAACCGTTCCCTGAACTCGGCCTCGTCGGCGGTGTGGTCGGTCAGCAGCTTCAGCGCGACGACGCGGTCGTGCCTGGTGTCGTAGGCGCGGTGCACCTCGCCCATGCCACCACGTGCGATCAGGCCGTCCATCCGGTACGGACCGAATTGCCACACCACTCGTCCAGCCCCCTCCGTCGGGCCCCACCAGGCCAGACGTGGGCCATCTTAGATGGTCGTCCCCCGCGTGTGGTGGTGTTCGGAATGGACGACGAGGCTCTGGAGTCAGCCGATAAGCGCGCCGAGTCGCGCCAGTCCTTCGACGAGGACGTTCGTCGACGGGCCGTAGGAGAACCGGACCCAGCTCGCGTGCCTGCGCTCGCCGCGCCGTCGTCGGCCGGGGTCGACGTCGAACAGATGGCCTGGCACAGTGATCACCCGTTGGCCCATGGCCGCGGTGAAGAACCCGGTCGCGTCGTTCAACGGCTCCGGCAGGTCGGCGACGCTGCCCCAGACGTAGAAACCGCCCGCGGGCGGCAGGTCCACCCGGATTCCCAGCGCACGCAGGCCCTCGACCATGAGGTCGCGTTTGGCGGCGAACGCGGCGCGGGTGGCAGCCGTCTCCTGGTCCGCGTAGGCCGGGTCCAGCGCCGTCAGCGCCGCCCGCTGAGTGATCCGGGAGCAGCCGCCGTCGAGGCCGCCGCCCGCCCGGTCGAGCACCTTGATGGCCGCGCGCGGTCCGAGCACCCAGCCGAGGCGCCAGCCCGGGTATCGGAACCCCTTCGTCAGGCCATCGATCACCAGGACGTCGTCGGCGTCGACATCGGTGACGTGCGCCGCGACACTGACCGGGCCGCCCTGGTAGACGAACTGGCTGTAGAACTCGTCCACCACCAGCGCGCACCCGCCGCGCCTGGCGCGGTCGACCAGGTCGGCCAGATCCGGGCCGGACAGCACCTCACCGGTCGGGTTGCACGGGTTGGACAACAGGAACGCCCCGATCCCGGCCCGGTCGACCAGTTCGGTGAGCGCGGCGGGGGTGAACGGCGTCGCGGCGGGGACAGGGCTCAGCCGGGACAGGTGCGCGCCGATCAAGTCCTCGTAGAAGGAGTAGTCGAGATCGCGGTACCCGATGCCCAGATCGCGCAGGGCCGTGAACACCCGGTTCAGAGCGAGTCTGCCGCCGGGGGTGATCGACACGTTCTCCATCGTGTACTGGCTGGCCATTCCCCGCCGGTACAACCGGTTGTAGTGCTCGGCGACTTTGGCGCGCAACTCGGGGACGCCACTCACCGGCCCGTACTCGTGATCCCCCTGCTCCAACTCCACCGTGGTGATCCGTTCCGGCGCACCCGGTAGCGGACCCGTCTCCGGTTGACCCTGACCCAGGTTGACCCAGTCCGGGTCGCCGGGAGAGAAGCCGTGGCGGACGGCCTCGTCGAGGACGTACAGGACACCGGCGGGCGGCACGTCGCGCAAGTAGTGGGGCACCCGGTCATCCTCCGGTGGCGGTGAACCCGTCGACAAGTGCGATAGTCCTTTGCCCACCCCAAAGTCATGGTTATGGTTGGGCGTGATCGACACCCGTCAGCTCGAGATGTTCACGGCCGTGGTCCGGGCGGGTTCGTTCTCCGCCGCCGCCCGGGAGCTCAACTGCAGCCAGCCCGCGATCAGCCAACAGATGCGGGCGCTGGAGCGACACGTCGGCGGCCCGCTGTTCCTCCGGGTCGGCCGGGGATTGCAGCTCACCGAGGCGGGTGTCGTCCTCGCCGAACGCGGCTCGGCGGTGCTCGAGGAGTTGGCGGTCACCCACCAGCAGGTCCGTGCCGTCGCCGCGCTGGACATCGGCACCGTACGGGTGTGCGCGTTTCCCAGCGCCAACGCCTCGATCATGCCCGCCGCGGCCGCCGCGCTGTCCAAGGAGCGGCCCCAACTCCGGCTGGAACTGATCGAGGTGGAACCGCCCGACTCGTTCACCGTGCTCCGCAACGCCGAGTGCGAGCTGGTGATCGGCTTCTCCTACGACGACGAGGACGAGGACGAGGTCACCTCCGGGATGCTGCGGGTGCCCCTGATGGAGGACCGGCTCGCGCTGCTGCTGCCGGTGGGGCACCCGTTCGCCGCCCGGGACCGCGTGGCCCTGGCGGAGATGGCGGGGGAACGGTGGATCGCGGGGTGCGCGCGGTGCAGCGGCGCGTTCGTCCGGGCCTGCGAGCAGGCGGGCTTCACCCCGGACATCGCCTGCTCCACCGACGACAACATGGCAATCCAGAGCCTGGTCTCGGCCGGGCTTGGCGTCGCGCTGGTACCGATGCTGGTGGTGTCCTTTCTTCGGCACCCGAGCGTGGTGACCGTGCCCGTCGAGTCATCGATCGGACGGCGGACCGCCGTCTACACCTGGCCCGATCTGATCCGGTTACCGGTCGTGCGGGCCACCATCGACGCGTTGGTCATCGCCGCCCGCCGCGTTGATCCATAACCCCCGCTTATCCGCCCCAAGGCAAGAGCCATCTACTGCGAATGGGTATCCGCTGAGATCGTGACAGCATGGCCACGGATACCGTCGAGACCCACGCGCGAAGTTCCGCGTCCGTGGTCCCAGGGTTGGCGGTCGTCGCCTGCGGCGTCGGTCTCGCGGTGCTCGTCAACCGCCTGTTGCCCGTGGTCAGCGCCCTCACCGTCTCGGTGCTGCTCGGCGCCGTCGTGGCCAACGCGGGCCTGCTCCGAGCGTCGTTCGGGCCCGGCATCAAGCTGGCCGCCAGGCGCCTGCTGCGGATCGGGGTCGCGCTCCTCGGACTGAAGTTGGTGTTCGGCGACGTGCTCGCGCTCGGCCCCGGGGTGTGGGCGCTGGTCGTGGTCGCGGTGGTCGTGACCTTCATGGCGACCAGGTGGCTGGGTCGCGTGCTGCACGTCGGTGACGGCCTGTCGCTGCTGATCGCCACCGGCTTCTCCATCTGTGGGGCGTCGGCGGTGGTCGCGATGAACGGCGTTCGACAGCAGGACGAGCAGGACGTCGCCAAGGCGCTCGGCCTGGTCACGCTGTTCGGCAGCATCGCGATGTTCGCGCTGCCCGCCTTGTACGACCCGGCCGGGCTTTCCGCCGCCGGGTACGGCATCTGGGCGGGTGGCAGCGTGCACGAGGTCGCCCAGGTCGTCGCGGCCGCCGCCCCGGTCAGCGGGGCACTCGCTGTCGCCGTCGCGGTGAAACTCACCCGCGTGGTGTTGCTGGCCCCGATGCTCGCCGCGGTCAGCGTGGCCGAACGCCGCAGGCACGACGCCGCGCCCGTCGGTGTGCGGCCACCCATCGTGCCGCTGTTCGTCGTTGGATTCCTGTTGATGGCAGTGCTACGCAGCGTGGAGGTCCTGCCCGCCGCCGTCCTCGACGTCGCGAGCTTCGTGGACGTGGTGCTGCTGGCGGCCGGGATGTTCGCGCTGGGTACCGCGGTGCGATTGCGGTCACTGCTGCGCTCCGGGTTTCCCGTGCTCCTGCTCGGGCTGCTGTCCACCGCCCTGATCACCTGCCTGGTCCTGGCCGGGGCGCTCCTGCTCACCTGACCCGTTGCCGCGAAGGAGTTCACGCCATGTCCTCTCGTCTGCTCTCCCCGGTCTTGGCCCACCTCGTCGATGACATCCGTACCGCCGTCACCGGCACCGTCGAGGGCGACGCCGCCGTCGCGGCCAGGGTCACTCGCGCGCTTGTCGGCTACCTGCGCACCGACGACCTGCTCGACCCCGAGCAACGAATCCCGGACCCCAACGCCTACCGGCAGCACATCCTGCATGTCGAGAGCGACGGCAGCTTCTCCATCGTCGCTCTCGTCTGGCTGCCCGGCCAGGCCACCTGCGTGCACGACCACGTGTCCTGGTGCGTCGTCGGCACCTACGTCGGCGAGGAAGAGGAGACCAGCTATCGACTCGACGGCGACTACCTGATCCCCGTCCGGACCACCCGCACCCCCCAAGGCGTCGCGTCTTTCCTGGTACCCCCGGGTGACATCCACACCGTCAGCAACAACTCCGACGCCCTGGCGATCTCCATCCACGTGTACGGAGCCGACGTCACCGCGCTCGGCAGCAGCATCCGCCGCCGCTACGACCATCCGATCCGTACGGCCTGAGGCGACCGTCCACGCGGGCCAGGCCAAGCGACGTTGTCATTGTGACTCTGGTACTTCCGCCAGTGACGTGATCTCAGCGACTTTTATGTGATTTTGCCGTGTTCGAAATGGGTGAGGACGAGTGCGGCTTTGACGATGTCGCCGATCTTGCTGGGGCTGGCGGTGATGTGGTGGAGGGTTCGCCAGCGTCCGGTGAGGATGGCGAATCCGCGTTCGCCGAGGGCGCGCAGGCCGCGGAGCAGGGCGTGGTAGGCGCGGGTGTCGACATCGAGGACTTGGTTGCCGCCTGGTTGTTTGACCGGGGTGTGCACGCCGATGTCCGCACCGGTGTATCCGCCGTCGGCGAGGGTGGGCAGGCCTCGCGCGGCGGCTGCGTAGAGCGCGCCGAGGACATGGCCGCGGGCGGCGGTGAGGTCGTGGACGGAGCCGGGTTCGACATCGGAGACCCACAGCGGGAAGCCGTTCGGCGCGGACAGGGCCTGGATGTTCCCGCCGTGCTCGTGGGCTTTGCCGGAATACCAGAGGTCGACGGGTTCGGCTTTCACGCTGGTGGTTTTCTCGGTGCAGCGGTCGGCGGAGAACACTTTCCCGTCCAGGATCACATGGGCCAGACCCCGCGCTGTGGCGTGCTCCAGGGATTCATGCAGGTCCGGGGCTTGCTCGGCGAGGACCGTGATGACCTCGTCGATGTATCGGTAGGCGGTGGCCCGGGAGACGCCGTGATCACGGCCCAGCGCCGTGGCATCGGCACGTTGACGGAACCAACGCAGGCCCAGCACGGCCTGCCAGTAGCAGGTCAAAGCCCTGCTGTCCTTGCGGGTGCCGCGCCGGTGGCGCTCATCACGAAGCAACCGGCCCACGTACTGGGCAAGTTCCCGAGGGACGTCGAGCATGGCAGAATACGTGATCACGGGGAGCCTCTGCGTCAGGATTTGATCTTCGCAAATCCAGTCCTACCAGGAGCTCCCCGGCCTACGTCCACCGGTCGCAAGCCCAGCACGAGCCGAGCCGGTCATCACCTCGACGACTCAATCCCGTCATTCACGGCGCGCCAATCTTGGTGAGATCACCTCAGTACGTACTGCGTTGTCGCGGGTGGCACTGACCCGCACGCCGAAGTTCGCGTGAGGCTCGCAATCGCCGCTCTCCTTCGACTTTTTCGATCAACGCATCGAACTGACCTTTAAAGCTCTGACGGTTGTCCGATAGAGCCACCACCGATGTCCATTTGGTCGTTCCCGTCATTTTCAAGGAAAGAGCAGAGAATGGCGCTGGCATCTGTGCGGCGGCATAAGGGTGGCGTCGCGGGTACAGTCCTAAGAGCGTGTCTCACTTGGATCTTGGTTGATCTGCGGGCATGATGTTGATCTGTGATGGACGAGTTGGCTGCGCGGTTGGTGCTGGATGAGTTGTGGGCGTTGGTGGAGCCGTTGATCCCGCCTGCGCCGGTGCGTCGGCAGGGTGGCGGGATTCCGCGTGTGGATGATCGGGCGGTGTTCACCGCGATCGTGTTCGTGCTGACCAGCGGTTGTGCGTGGCGGCATCTGCCGCCGAGTTTCGGGGTGAAGGTCCCCACCGCGCATCGCCGGTTTACCGAGTGGACCCGGTCGGGGCTGTGGCGTCGAGTGCACCGAGCGGTGCTCGATGAACTGGGTTCCAGGGGCATGATCGACTGGTCCCGGGCGATGCTCGACGGAGCATCGCTTCGGGCGAAAAAGGGGGATCTCTGACCGGCCCGAACCCGGTCGATCGAGGCAAACGCGGCTCCAAGATCCACGCCCTGTGCGACCGCGCGGGCATCCCACTGGCCGTCGGGGTGTCCGCGGCCAACACCCACGACAGCGCCGCCCTCACACCCCTCGTGCTCGCGATCCCGGCGATCAAATCCCGCCGCGGACCGCGCCGACAACGACCCGCGAACTCCACGCAGACAAAGCATACGACTCCCGCGACCTACGCGACTGGCTCCGCGACCGAGGCATCACCCCACGCCTGGCACGCAAAGGCATCGAGTCCAACACCACACTCGGCCGACACCGCTGGATCATCGAACGCACCATCGCCTGGCTCTTCGGCTACCGCCGACTCACCACCCGATACGAACGCCACACCAACCTCTTCCACGGCTTCCTCACCCTCGCCGCCGCACTCACCTGCTACAAAAAAACTCACCAAATGAGACACGGTCTAAGAGCCTGTCTTTGATCCCGGTTAGGTGGTGCTGGCCTGGGTTTTCTGGCGGGCCAGGCGTCGGGTCATCATAGTGATCATGGACCAGTGGATGAAGGCTTCGGAGTGTTCTGGGAGGCGTTCGTAGTCGCGGACGTTGCGGCGGG
>JALZNB010000310.1 GCA_030857905.1 Actinomycetota bacterium | reverse complement strand
GCCCGGCCCCCGGCGACGAGTTCGCCATCCCCGGACGGTTGCGATCCTCGCTGGTCCCGGAGGGCCAGCGCTGCCGCCGATCGCCCGCCAGTACGAGCTGGACGAGTTTCAGTTGCGATCCTCGCTGGTCCCGGAGGGCCAGCGCTGCCGCACCGTTGGAAGCCCGCCGTTTCCGTGTGGTCGGTTGCGATCCTCGCTGGTCCCGGAGGGCCAGCGCTGCTCGAGGGCGTCGAGGCACGACAGGTACAGGCAGAAGGTTGCGATCCTCGCTGGTCCCGGAGGGCCAGCGCTGCGGGGCACGGCGACTACCGAACCAAAGCGGCCAAGGAGGTTGCGATCCTCGCTGGTCCCGGAGGGCCAGCGCTGCCCAAGGACGGCACCACCGTGCTCGGCCTCTTCAAGTGGTTGCGATCCTCGCTGGTCCCGGAGGGCCAGCGCTGCCCTGCGCGAACAGGGATTACAACAATTGAACTGTCTTTCCAAGACAGCGTCTCCCACATGTTAGGAGACACGCCGAGACTGCGGTTCGGAACCTCCCGGCGTTTCATGTCACGCTTATGGTTCCGAACCTGCCGTAGTGGCAATCGCTCGCGTAGGTATGCCGCCGCACCAAGGCATCGGGGCCGTATCGGGAATGACCTCCCGGTGGTCGGCCCCGCCAACACCAGCTCTGCGGCCTGTGCTGGCCTCCGGTCTGCCGATCCGTACCCCGAAACCGGTACCCCCAAACTGACGTGTGTGCGCCTCAAGTGGACGAGCACGCTGCTGCTGGGCCCGCTCGTCTCAGTGTGCCGCCTGGTTCCAGGACTTGCCGAACCCGACGGAGACGTCCAACGGCACCCGCAGCGCGTAGGCACTGCCCATTTCCTTGCGCACCAACGCTTCCAGCTCGTCATGCTCACCCTCGGCGACGTCGAGGACGAGTTCGTCGTGGACCTGGAGCAGCATGCGGCTGCGGAGGCCGGACGCCTTGAGTCGACGCTGCACGCCGAGCATAGCGACCTTGATGATGTCGGCGGCGCTGCCCTGGATCGGGGCGTTGAGAGCCATCCGCTCGGCCATCTCGCGGCGCTGGCGATTGTCGCTGGTGAGGTCCGGCAGGTAACGGCGGCGGCCGAAGATCGTCTCGGTGTAGCCGTCCTTGCGGGCCTGGCCGACGATCTCGTTGAGGTAGTCCCGGACGCCGCCGAAACCGGCGAAGTAGTCGTCCATCAGGCCGCGGGCTTCGTCGGTGGAGATGGTGAGCTGCTGCGACAATCCATAGGCCGACAAGCCATACGCCAGGCCGTAGTTCATCGCCTTGATCTTCGCGCGCTGCTCGCCGGAGACCTCGGTCGGCTCGACCGAGAACACCCTGGCCGCGGTCGCGGCGTGGAAGTCCACACCGGACTGGAACGCCTCGATCAGGGCCTCGTCCGCCGAGAGGTGGGCCATGATCCGCATCTCGATCTGGCTGTAGTCGGCGGTCAGCAGTTCGGCGAAGTCCGCGCCCACCACGAAACCGTCGCGAATCGTCCGGCCCGCCTCGGTGCGGATCGGGATGTTCTGCAGGTTCGGCTCGGTCGAGGAGAGCCTGCCGGTGGCGGCGATGGTCTGGTTGAACGTGGTGTGGATGCGGCCGTCGTCCTCGACCGACTTGAGTAGACCCTCGACGGTGACCTTGAGCCTGCTGGCGTCGCGGTGTTCCAACAGGTGCGCCAGGAAGGGATGCTCGGTCTGGGCGTAGAGACCGCTCAACGCGTCGGCGTCGGTGGTGTAGCCGGTCTTGGTGCGCTTGGTCTTGGGCATCTGGAGTTCGTCGAACAGCACGACCTGCAACTGCTTGGGCGAGCCGAGGTTGATCTCCTTGCCGATGACGTCGAACGCGGCGCGCTCGGCGTCGCGGACCCGACCGGCGAAGTGCGACTCCAGCTCTCTGAGCCGCTCGGTGTCGACGGCGATGCCGACAGCCTCCACTTCGGCGAGCACCTGGAGCAACGGCAGCTCGATCTCGCTGAGCAGGGTCTCCTGGCCGGTGTTGCGCAGCGCCGCGTCGAGCGCGTCGGCCAACTCGGCGATGGCACGGGCCCGCAGGATCTCCCCCGCCGCGAGCTTGCGGTCGTCATCGCCCTCGTCGTCGAGCAGCGAGAGCTGCTGCTCGCCGTCGCCGTCCTCGACGCGCAGTTCGCGCTGGAGGTAGCGCAGGACGAGGTCGTCGAGGATGAAGGTGCGCTGACCCGGGCGAACGAGGTAGGCGGCGAGCGCGGTGTCGGTCGTGAGACCCGCGAGCTCCCAGCCCCGGTTGCGGACCGCGTGCAGGGAACGCTTCACGTCGTGAGCCAGTTTCGGCACGTCCGGGTCGGCCAGCCAGGTGCGGAACGCCCGCTCGTCCTCCTCGTCGAGAGTGGTCACGTCGACGAACACGCCATCGCCATCGGCGGTGGCCATCGCGACCGACCGCAGCTCGACAGCCTGACCGGACACGCCGATCGGCACCTCGCGGAACGACATCCCGATGCGGACGCCCTTGCCGGCGTGCGTGGCCAGCCAGCCGGGCAGCTCGCCCGACTCCAACGCGCCACCGCTGACCTCGAAGCCCTCGTCGGCCTCCGGCTCGGCGGTGGCCAGGGTGGCGAACAGGCGGTCGCGCAGGACGCGGAACTCCAGCTCGTCGAACAGGTGGTGGACGGCGTCGCGGTCCCACGGCCGCACCACCAGATCGTCGGGCAGCACACCGAGGGGCACATCGCGGACCAGCTCGGTGAGCTGCCGGTTGAGCAGGACACTGGACAGGTGCGCCCGCAACGAGTCGCCGACCTTGCCCTTGACCTCGTCCACCCGGTCGACCAGCTCGGCCAGTGAGCCGAACTGCTGAATCCACTTGGTGATCGTCTTCTCGCCGACGCCGGGCACCTTGGGCAGGTTGTCGCTGGGGTCGCCGCGCAGCGCCGCGAAATCCGGGTACTGCGCCGCGGTGACGCCGTACTTGGCCAGCACCGACTCCGGGGTGAACCGGGCCAACTCGGACACGCCCTTGACCGGGTAGAGGACGGTGACCTGGTCGTTGACCAGCTGCAACGCGTCGCGGTCGCCGGTACAGATGGCGACCTCGAAGCCCTCGGCGGTCGCCATCGTGGTGAGGGTGGCGATGAGGTCGTCGGCCTCGAAGTTCTCCTTGGACAGCTTCTGGATGTTGAGCGCGGCCAGCACCTCCTCGATGAGGCTGACCTGGCCCTTGAACTCGTCCGGGCTGGCGCTGCGGTTGGCCTTGTAGTCGGCGAATGCCTCGCTGCGGAAAGTCCTGCGCGAGACGTCGAAGCACACCGCGAGGTGGCTGGGCGCCTCGTCCCGCAGCAGGTTGATCATCATCGAGGTGAACCCGTAGACCGCGTTCGTGTGCTGGCCGGTCCCGGTCTGAAAATTCTCCTTGGGCAGCGCGTAGAACGCCCGGTACGCCATCGAGTGCCCATCGATCAGCAGGAGTCGGCGGGCGGCCGCCGCGGCGGGGGCTGTTGTGGTCTGGGTCTCGGTCTTCGCAGGCACCCGGCGAGTCTAGGGTGGGGGACCGACAGGCTCATCGCGTGCCTGCGCGGAGGTCCCCCATCGGAGGTTCCATGAGCGGCATCGACCCCGCGAAGTTCTTCGGCATACGGCCGGAGTTCGCCGACCAGATCCTGCCCGACAAACTCGGCATCGAGATCACCGACTGGGACCCTCAACGGATGGTCGCGACCATGCCGGTGAAGGGCAACCTGCAGCCGTTCGGCCTGTTGCACGGCGGGGCGAGCGCGGTGCTCGCCGAGACGATCGGATCGATCGCGGCCTCGCTCAACGCCCCGGAGGGCAAGCTCGTCGTCGGCCTGGAGCTGTCCTGCACTCACCACCGCGCCGCACGCTCGGGAATCGTGACCGGTGTGTGCACGCCGCTGCACGTCGGCCGCAGCACCTCCACGTTCGAGATCGCGATCACCGACGAGAACGACAAGCGGATCTGCACCGCCCGCCTGACCTGCGTCACCCTCGACCGCGCACCCGGCGACAAGTAGCCGTG
>JALZNB010000304.1 GCA_030857905.1 Actinomycetota bacterium | reverse complement strand
CAGGGGATGGGCGTTCTGTTCCGGGGATCGCTGTTCATGGTGTCCACAGCGAACTCCCTCGGATCACCAGCGACGGCGCACCAGGTTCACCAGGCGCGGGCAGGTCAACCAGTTCCCGCGCGATCTCTTGCAGGTCGCTGCCTTCCTTCATCCACACGATCCCGCCGCCGTAGTCGTCGGACACCAATCGGTTCGCCAAGATGTGCGTCCGATCGAAGACAAACAGCGCATCGGTGTACTGCCCGCGGCTCCGACTAGCCGCGATACCGACCAGTTCATCGTTCCCACCAAGCAAGTGGAAGTTCCACCCCGCCTCACGGATGGCCACCAGTTCGGCCAGCTCGGGAAAGCGCTGAAGTGCATCGGCTTCGGTGATCCGTTCGTTCATCGGCTGGGCTCCTGATGCGCGGGCGTTGTTCCAGGTAGGGCATCCGAGGTGGGTGCCTAGCTGACAGTCTGCGAGGAGGCGATCACTGGATACAGAGCAGTTGGCGTGCGTTTGGCAGGCATCCACCGCTCAATCAAGCTTCTGACCAGGTGAAACGGCGCTACGCTACGGTTGGAGTTGGAACGCTGACAGGAGGTGAGCGCACTGTGACGACTAAGCGGGCAGCGTTGGCCAGGGCGCGAAAGGCGGCAGGCTTCACTCAGGAGACGTTGGCCGATGCCGTCGGGGTTGATCCATCCACCGTGCGCCGCTGGGAGGTGGGTAGTTCTGTACCCCAGCCGTGGCTACGGCCGAAGCTCGCAACAGCCTTTCGCCTCACCCTGCAAGAGTTGAATGCCTTGCTCGAATCGGCAGGGAGTTCTCTCGAAACAGTCGCGCCCTCGACCCTCAGCTTTTTCACCGAATACGCCGTGACCGAACCAGTCACGGTCGAGTACATCGACTCGATTCGTTTCCAGATGCGGCACCTCCTCGCAATGGACGCGCAGTTCGGCGGCAATGAGGCGTCGGTGCAAGCTGTGCGTTTGTTTCGCTCGGTTCATCGGCGAGTTGGCGCCAGTCCGTGCCCACGATCGTTGCAACGTGATTTGTATTCGACCGCAGGAGAGCTTGCCGAAATTGCGGGTTGGTTGCTCTATGACGCCGATAAGCAGGAAGAGGCTCGGCGTATTAATCAAGAAGCCTTGTACTACCTTCGGTGGGCGGGAGATCGCAGCCTAGAACTTCTGACGCTCCAGAATATGTCCATGCAAGCCGAATACCTCGATCGGCCAGCCGAAGCGCTCAATATCGCCCAGTCGGTCATGGAAACCGACCAGCTCACGCCCCGGGTTGAGGCACTATTTCTGGCACGGAGCGCACACGCGTTGGCACAGCAAGGGCAGCAGGGCGAGGCCAACAAAGCCTTCTCCAAGGCGCATAACTTGTTCCTGGATGGCCCTGGGACTGATGACCCAATATGGGCGTACTGGGTAGATGACATTCAGTTCGCTTGGTTTGAAGCGAAAGTGCGGACTGCGCAGGGCAACCACGGCCGTTCGGTTGCCATCTTCGCCGATGCGCTTGCGCATAGTCCAAAACATCGGGTACGTGGCCTCTATAGCCGAACAACGTACTTGCTTGAGAGTTTGGTAGCAGTTGGCGATTGGCGACAAGCCGAAGTGCTTGTGCCGCATCTCGAACCGTACATCCGAGAAGTTGGGTCGGGTCGCACCACTGCAATTTTGCGTAGAGCGCTAAGAGCCATACATGCCGGAGATGTACCGTCGAATCTGCGAGATGGTGCGGTGCATCTTCGTGGTTTGCTTGACGGTTCTCTCTAGGCGGCGAATAAACCGGCCTGCTTCTTGGTGACTTGCCATATAATGACAGCACCTCCTGGCGGCATTCGCCAAGGGGTGCAATACCGATGAAACTTTAATGCGTGTCCTGTTCCTGTCGGTGCTTCCGAAGTAGCTTCGTCACGCTGGTACGGCTGAGGCCGTAGCGAGCGGCAAGCTCCAAGCGGGTGGAGCCAGCGCCAAACGCGGCGATCAGCTCCTGTTCCTGCTCTGGGCTCATCCGAGAGACAAGGTAGCGCTGTACCGGCTTGTGGGGGCGGCCTTGACGCTCCGGTTGGGCTCGTTTGCCTCAAGCGCGATCTTGAGCTGACGGATAGCTTCTTGCAGGTCGTAGAGCAAATCAGACCTGTTCAAGTACTCGCGCAGGGTGTCGACGGTCGTCAGACGCGCATTGATACCGGAAGAAATTCCAGGCCAACGGATGTTTTGATCTTTCTAGGACATGCCTTCACGGCGCACCCTGCATCCCGACAGAGGCTGGGTAGGGCGGTTCTCGGTACCGGAAGTTGTCAATGGGCGACAGGCGGCACAAGTTTGCCGCCCACTTCCGTTTGGGTGAGGTAGAGCCATTGCAAGGCTCAGACTTCGGCGTGAGCAAAGATCCAGGCGCGGCTACTGGAGCGAAACTGGAGACTTGAGTCTGCTTGATCATTTGTCGAGTGTGTCGAGTCGATCGCAATGAGCGGTAGTTGAGATTACTGACCTATATTTCCGCAGGTCAGCGCCTGATTGTGGCACGTCTGCTGGTCAAGGCGTGAGGCTGGACCCCTCCGTGACACTCGTCCACCGGGCAGCGGAGGCGACCTGTTCCAACCAGACCACCTCGTCGGCGAGTACCCGACTCCCCCGCCGCTCACGGCCCGCCGCGGCTACGGGTAGGGGACGGCCGGTCCTTTTGGCCCGCAACGCGTCCAGCAGTCCCTCGGCCTCGGCGGACGCGGCGAGGGCGTCAGCGGCGAGACCCGCCGACCGGCCCCGCTCCACAGCGGAGGCCACCACTGTGGGATCGACGTAGGCGCGCAGCGCGGCGCGGCCGTCCCAGATCTCGATCACGCGCCGATAGAGCCGGTACTCCACATGCCACCACGGTGCCGGAGAGGTGAGGGCGATCGATGGCGTCGCCGCGCACAACGCCGTCCACAGTGGCTCCAGGCGGCGGAAGGACCGATAGTGCGCCACCCATACGCGTGCGGCCACACATCGGGGACCGAACGACGGCAAGGTCAAACCGACCAAGGCTGTGCACAGTCCGACAGCGAGCAAGGCCAACTCCGCGAGCTGTTGGTCCCACGGCAGCGGGAAACCCGCCATGGCCGCCGCGATGGACACCACCCGGTGCGCGGCCCAACACACCGAGACCCAGCTCCCGACAGCCAGCACCCGCAGCCCACGTCGCAGCCACACCCGGTCCGACACCCGCGACCAGTAGTCGGCCAACTGGGCGTTGAGCGCCACGGAGATGCCCACCCAGGCGACGAACACCAGGTTGGTCGCCGCGCTCCACGGCTGGGTGGACCAGTCGACGTGGCCCCAGTCGGGAACCTCGACGACGCGGGCGATCCCCCACAACACCGTCATGGCCGCGATGCCGATCAGGATCACGCAGGCCCGAACCAGGACCGCGCGAACCACCTGAGCGGGGTGGTGCGTCGATCGGATGAAGAACGCCTGCAACGCGAACATCCCGACGAACACCACGACGTGCTGCGCCAGCCACGCCGTCCCGGACACCGGGCCATCGATCCACAGCGCCACCGATCGCAGCCCCAGTACCAGGGCGACCACGAGCGCCACCATCGCCGACCACAACACCCACAGCGCGGGACGCGGCCTGCGCACGACATCGATCGCCTTGTACACCACGGCGAGCACGGCGATCGCGATGATCACCAGGTGCAGGGTCTCAGCGGTCACCGGGTTCCATAACCTCGGCGAGACGGTCGACCACCGCGGCGTCGGCCGGGCGCAACGTACGGCGGTGACGCAGCAGCGAACGACCGGCCAGCTTCCAGATCAGCGACGCGGCCACCTCGGCCTCCTGCTCACGGGTGTCGTCGTAGCCCGCGCGGTGCATGACCCCCATGCGCCGCAACAACTCCGGCGGGACGTCCGGGGCCAGTTCCGGCATCACCTCGGTGCCGCCGTGGCCGAGCAGGATGTGGCCGAGTTCGTGGCAGACGATGTGTTCGGCGCGCAGGTCGGTGGTCCCGGCGTCGTAGACGATCATGTCGACCGTCGGGCCCGCGAGCCAGGCGCCGTCGGGTGAGCCGGGCGGCAGTTCGGTGGGCACCAGGTGGATGGGCCTGCCCCGGTGGGCGGCGACCCGATCGCAGAACTCGACGAGGTCCCACGGCGTCGGCACGCCGATCTCGTCGAGCAGGGTCCTGATCCGCCCGCGCAACGCGCGGTAGGAACGGCGCCTGCTCACAGGTGCTCCGTCGACTTCCCGGCCGAGCGCTCGATCTCGCGCACCCGGTTCGCCATCTCCAGGATCGCGGCACGACCCGCCTCCGAGAGCTCCCCCGCCCGCATCGCGATCGCCCGGATCTGGGCGTCGCGCCACGCCGCGAGCAGGTCGAGCTGCTCGTCGATGCGGGCCGACTCGCTGTCGTCGGAGAAGTAGCCGATGGGGACGCCGAAGAACTTCGCCAGCGCGGCGAGGTGTCGGAAACTCGGGTTGTCGCGGGTTCCCCTGCGCCACGCGGAAATGGCGCTGTGGGTGACCTCCACGCCCTGTTCGACGCGGATGGCCGCGGCGATCTCCTCGTTGGTGAACGCCCCCCGACCCGCCGGGTGCACGGCCGCGATCAGGCGGTTGAGCTTGTCGGCCAGGCTCGTGGCTGAGTTCATCGCACCCACTTCCCCCGCGGCGTTCGACACCTGTCGAGAACGCGTATCCGCCGTTGCACTATCGTTGAAACCCGCAGGGGGAAGTATAGATTCGTTGGTCGTGGGGGACGCTACCGCCGGACGAATCGTTGGGGGGAGCGATCCGTCCGGCGGTAGCCCAGCGGAAGGCGATGGGGGAGTTCGCCTTCGACGACGCAGTGTAGTGCGCTGTGCTCGTGCGGTGGGGTCGGATCGCGAACATGCCCACACTTTCCGGAAAAGCACTGTGGTGAGATCCGCCGCGCGGTAGCGGCCCCGACTCGTGGCACTGGACCACACCGGCACATCGGACCGGAATCGGCTTCTCAGGTCGGCCCACCTACCATCGTCGGGTGCCGCCGCAATCACTGAAAGCCCGTGTCGACCGCCTTCCCGGAACGACCCACCGCACCCAGCGCGCGGTGGCGATCGCGGTGGTCGTCACCCAGGCGCTGATCGCGGTGACCGGCTCGGTCGTCCGGGTCACCGGCTCCGGGCTCGGCTGTCCCAGTTGGCCGCAGTGCCAGCCAGGCAGTCTGGTCCCGATGGCGCACCCGGAGTACGCGGCGCTCAACCAGTGGATCGAGTTCGGCAACCGGATGCTGACCGGGGTCGTCGGGTTCATCGCCTTCGCCGCGTTCCTGCTGGCCTACCTGGATCGCCCGCGCCGCAAGCATTACGTGCGGCTGGCGTTCATCATGCCCGCTGGCGTGGTGGTGCAGGCCGTCCTCGGCGGGATCACCGTCCAGTTGGACCTGGTGTGGTGGAGTGTCGCCATCCACCTGCTCGCGTCCGTGGTGATGGTGTGGCTCGCGGTTCTGCTCTTCCACGCCGTCGACGAGGGCGAACAGCCGGTCCGGCGAGTGGGGCCGCCCGCGCTGCACAGGCTGCTGCCCACGACGGTCGTCATCCTGGTCGGCCTGCTCGCGGTGGGCACCATGGTCACGGGAGCGGGCCCGCACGCGGGCGACCCGGACACCCCCCGACTCGACCTTCCGGTGGAGACACTGGCCCACGTGCACGCGGCGTTCCTGTTCGTGTTCCTGGGCTCGCTGGTCGCGATCGGTCTCGTCCTGCGGTCCGGCGATGTCCCGCGCGGATTGTGGACGCGCTATTTCGCGCTCCTGGCCGTGGTGCTCGCGCAGGGGGCGCTCGGGTTCGTCCAGTTCTGGACCGGCGTGCCGGAACTGTTGGTGTCACTGCACATGCTGGGCGCGATGTCGGTGATCATCGCCATGGCCTTCGTGTGGTGCGGGGCCCGGGTCCGTCCACTCACACCGATACGGACCGGCGCCGAGACAGCGGTCGGCGTCTAGGTCAACCGCCGAATCGGTTGGCCATCTTGCGGCGGTGCGCCGGGCCGATCTTGGTGGCCGCCACCGTCTCGCGGTCCCACTCGGACGCCTCCAGGCCGTCGACCTTCTCGGCGAGTTCGGCCCCGGCCGCCTCCGTGGGCACCATGACGTCGCCCAGAGCCCCGTCAGCGCCGACGAGCACGACGCGCGCCCCGGCGCGGCCGATGTTCTCCACCACCGCGAGCGTCGGCTTGCCGTGCTTCGCCACGAACGCCGCCGCAGCGGCCACCGTCCTGGCGGGAAGGGTCTCCTGCGGGGTCTCCGCGTTCTCGTCAGCCACGAACCGAGCTTAGGACCACTTCCCCGCCGCACCCGACAACCGTGAGCCGCCACACGCGTGTCGGCGCCTGCGGTGGTCACGTTCGGTGACAGGAGGTGGCGGCGTGGTAGGACTGCTGTTGTCGCAGTCGTGAGGAGAATGTCGTGCCCAAAGCTGTCCAGGTGACCCAGACCGGTGGCCCGGAGGTCCTGACCTACACCGATGTCGAGCCACGCGATCCCGGACCGGGTGAGGTTCTGGTGCGGGTGGCCGCCGCCGGGGTCAACTACATCGACACCTATCACCGGTCCGGGCTCTACCCGCAGGAACTGCCGCTGACCCTCGGATTGGAGGGCGCGGGCACGGTCGAGGCCCTCGGCTCGGGTGTCGCCGACGACACCACCATCTCCGTGGGCACCCGTCTGGCGTGGTCCAGTTCGCCGGGAAGCTACGCGGAGTACGCGGTGGTCAAGGCGGCCACAGCGGTGCCAGTTCCTGACGGCGTCGACGACGAGACGGCGGCGGCGACGCTGTTGCAAGGGTTGACGGCTCACTACCTGGCGACCTCCACCTACGCGGTGCAGCCGGGCGACACCGTGTTGGTGCACGCGGCGGCGGGCGGGGTCGGCCTGCTCCTGGTGCAACTAGTCAAGGCACGTGAGGGACGGGTGATCGCCACGGTGTCGACAGCCGAGAAGGAGGCGCTCGCCCTGGAGGCGGGCGCTGATGAGGTGATTCGGTACACCGAACAGGATTTCGCCGCGCGCACCCGCGAGCTGACCGACGGCGAGGGCGTGGCGGCGGTCTACGACGGCGTGGGGAAGACGACCTTCGACGGCAGCCTCTCGGTGTTGCGTCGGCGAGGCACGCTGGCACTGTTCGGCGCGTCGAGTGGACCGGTCGATCCGGTGGACCCGCAGCGGTTGAACAAGGCGGGCTCGGTGTTCCTGACGCGGCCGACACTCGCGGACCACGTGGCCACCCCGCAAGAGCTGCTGTGGCGGGCTTCGGAACTGTTCGCCGGGATCGAGAGCGGGACGCTGTCGATCAGGATTGGCGGTCGCTACCCGTTGGCGCAAGCCCGGCAGGCGCATGAGGACCTCGAAGGTCGACGAAGCACCGGGAAACTGCTCCTCGTGCCGTAGCCGCCCTCAGCCGAACTATTACGTGGCGTGGGCATCGACGTCCCCGCGGCCGGACCTGGCAGCGGCACACCGGTGGTTCGGTATCACCGAATCCACCCCGCTCATGATGTCCACAAAGGACTGGCGCGTCCCGTTGCCGGAACGCGCCAGGTGACGATCGGGACGGGATCAGGTGACCTTGACCGCGTCGATGACGAAGACCAGCGTTTCGTTGCCCTTCATGCCGCCCTTGGGCTGCGGGCCATAGCCCTTCGCCGGAGGCACGATGAGCAGGCGACGCCCACCCTCCTTGAGGCCGATCAGCCCCTCGTTCCAGCCGTCGATCACCGAAGCCTGGCCAACGTTCTCCAGCGGATACGGCTCGTTGCGCTTCCACGACGAGTCCTGCTCCACCTGGTCCGACCACGACTTGAGCACGTAGTGCATGGAGGCGGTGCTGCCCGCCGCGACCGCGGGGCCGCCACCGGGGGTGATGTCCTTGCTCACCAGCGCGGTGGGCGGGGCGCAGGTGGTCGGGATGGTGAACTCGGGCTTGCTGCCGACCGCACCGGTGACCTTGACGTCGTCCGCGGTGCACTCGGGGCCAGAGGGGGCACTGGCCCCGGGGGCCTGCGACTCGCTGGGCGCCTGGGGCTCACTCGGAGCCTCGCTCGGAGCCTCGGAACTCGCGGGCGGCACGGGCGCCGTGGACTGTTGGGTGGAGGCCTGCTCGGAGTTGGCGCACGCGGACACACCCGCGACCAACGCCACCGAGATCATGATCTTGCCGACACTGCGCATGGTGTCCGAGCATAAGTGTCCGCGCCCGCACGGGTTCGAGGTGGTCACCCTTGCGGACGCACGGCCGCCCGCGCACCCCGCGATTGTCGAGCACCGAGCAACGAGACGCGAGAAAATCTCACCCGAATTCCGCATTTCCCGGGAACCGATCTCCGCGTAAAGTGACTCCGCGCGCCCGAACGGATACCGATCGCAGTCATGGATGTGTGGCGATCAGGCCTGCCGGGCACGCGAGGGAGGTGACCTACCTTGTCCGCGGAGGCCAAGGGCATCCGCACCAACACGATCCGGGAGTTGTTCTGGACCCGCACCGGTCTCTTGCTCCTGATCCTGCTCGTGGTGTCCGGCACGTCGATGTGGGCGTCGAGCGAAATCGACGCGGGCATGGCGAAGAGCCTGCTCACCGCGCTCGGCACCGGGGCGTTCGTCTCGGCTGTCGTCGGTTTCGGCCAGACCCTGATCACCGCTTCCGCGACCCAGCGGGCGATGGTGACACCGCTGGTCGAGGAAAGCCGTAGGGCGCTCAAGGAGCTTTCCGCCGAATACCGCTCGCTGAACCAGGAGTTCTTCCCCACCCACGTTTTCGAGGCGACGACCGACCCCGACCCGGCGTTCAACGCGCTGATGATGCGGGATCTCAACGCCACCAGGCAGTTCTGGTTCCGTGGGTTCTCCGGTCGCTACGCCGCGGTGCGGCTGCTGCGGTCGCGAGCGGAGTGGGAGGTGCGCGTAGTGGTGGCCGATCCCCGTGAACGCACGGCGATCAGCGGTCGCGCCCGCTACCTGGCCCGGCACGAGGGGCCGGACGCGGACTACGACAAGATCCAGACGCGGCTGCACGAAGAGATCCGGATCGGGTTGGTGGGGCTCTACCTGGCACGCAGTCGATGCACGTCGCTGGAGGTCGCGGTGGTCACCGACCCACCGCTGGACCGCCTGGAGATGTTCGACGACAGCGTGTGGATCACCCTCTACAGCGATGTGGCGGGCGCGTCGTCGCTCTACCCGCGCACGTTGCGGTTCTCCGAGAGCTCCTACATCTACACCATGGAACGCGCCGATTTCGCCAGGTGGCGGGCCGTGCGTGACGCGGGTCGGTTCATGATCACGCCGGACACCAGCCGCGAGGAGTTTCGCGCGCACTTCGCCAGGGTCACCGGCACCCCGTTGTCCGAGGGGCAATTCCGTGCGCTGGAGGCCAAGTTCCAGGCCTTCGGGCGGGAGTTCTCCGCCAAAGCCGAGCTGGAGAGCTGATGCCCGTGCTCACCCGGGTCCCCGCGTTGTCCGATCTCGCCGATCGGGTGCGCGACACCGATGGACGGTGGGAGTCCGTCCACGTCCGCTTCGGATCATGGGCGCGACGACCCGAGCTGCGCTCGGACCTGCGCAGTCACCTGATGAACCTGAACCCGCTGAGCGCGGGCTCGTTGATCGCCCGGTCGCGTGAGACGACGACGCACTATGCCTGGTGTTTACGCGATCGACCGACCGAACCGTTCAGTTTCTGGCTGCACGAGTACAAACCCCAGCACGACTGGCGCGCGGGCTACGCCGACTCCGTGCACAACCACCGCTACCACTTCTGCACGGTCCTGCTGCGCGGCGGTTACCTGCACGAACGTTTCACCACGACGCTCGACGACGACACCGGCCTGATCTCCTCGGCCGCCATGACCCAGCGCACCGAGTGCGGTGTCGGCACGTCCGGCTTCCTCCTGGCCAGCGAGTTCCACCGCATCCCGCAGGCGGCCGACGACACGATGACGTTCCTCATCAAGTCGCGGCCGGTCACCGGGTGGAGCCTGTCCTACGACCCGCACACCGGAGTCGGGCAGCGGCATGTGCCGGTCGAGTCACGATTGGAGGACCTCACCAGCCGAATCTGACGAGGATCGGACCGCGTTCGGTCGGCGGGGAATCCGGCCGATCCCAATCTGGGCGGCACCGACAGCCTTTACCATCACCCCACCCGTTTGGCCACACACGGGATCCGGGAGGGGTCGGCATGTCCACCATCCAGATGACCACCATCACCACGTCCACCATCGGGACGTCCACTACCGACGCGTCCATCACCAGCGCGTCCACTGTCGGCGCGTCCACAGTCGATGCGTCCATCACCGGCGCGTCCACCATCCGCGCGTCTTCTGTCCATGCGTCCACCATGGGTGCTTCCATTGTCGGCGCGTCCACTACTGACGTATCCACCATCGGCGTGCCCGCGGTCCAGGCGGCCGCGGTCGCGTTGGTCGAGCGTCGGGTGCGGGCGTTGTGCCTGCGCTACGCCAAGAGCCTGCCCTTCCACGGTTGGCACCACGTGAGCTTCGTGCGGGACAAGGCCGTGGAGTTCGCCACGCTCAACGGCTCGGACGCCTCTGTCGTCGCGACGGCGGCCCTGGTGCACGACGTGAATTACCTGGTCCGCCGCAACTCACTCGCGGCGGCGGGCAGCGGTCTGCGCAAGCGCATCCTGGCCTGGGCCGGGGTCGCGGGCGAGACGATCGAGTGGATCGATGCGCTGGTCGACGAGGCAGAGATGCGCAACCGCCACCGCGACATCTCGCTGGAGGCCCAAGCCCTGAGCGACGCCGACACGCTGTTCAAGGCGCTGCCGGTGACGCCGGTCGTTCTCGCCCACAAGTACCTGGCCGAGAACGGCGTCAGCCTCCGCGAACTCGCCGACAAGATCGTCGGCGAGCAAAGCACACCCCACGACGAGGGCTTCTACTTCTACTCCCCCGCCGCCGCCGCGAGCTACTCCCGGTGGGCCACGGCCAACCTGGAATTGTGGCAGTGCATCAAGGAATCCTTGGACGACCCGACGGTGGAACGCCTGCTCACCGCCGTGAGCTGACGACCAGCCGGGCCACGAGCCGGGTTCCAGTGTGGTGGCCCTGAACATTCACCCGCGTTCGGCCCTCCCACGAGGACGAACGCTCAGGGCCACCTGACTAGACGGCGTCATCGTCGTCCTCTTCCGCCTTGGCCGCGATCATCTCGTTCAGCGCTTTGGTGCCTTCGAGCAGCAGCGCCTCCAGTGCACGCCGAGAGAACAACATTTCCACCGGCTGGCCATAGCTGCCCTGGAAAGTGAACTCCGCGTCGTCGTCGAACACTTTGCAACTGATGGCACAGTCATCAACGTTGACCCACGTCCCCACCCTGAGACCACCACTCATCACTGTCCTACCCCACTTTCACGCGACTGAGGAACCATGGACCCAACCTAGGGGTACTTGCCCCCCTAGCGCAGTTCCCCAATCGGGCGACATGTCAGTCCCTGGTGTTGACGCACAGCAACCAGGCAGACTCGCATCGACACATCCACAGCACGGAAGGCAGTGCGGATGGCCAAGGGCATAGCCACGATGCCGAGGGTGTTGCTCGGTGAAATCCTGCGGCAGTTGCGTACGGACTCCAAGATCTCACTTGACGAAGCGGCCAGGCATATCGGCAAGTCCCGCCAGCGCCTCACCAACCTGCTCGATGGCGTGGCCACGCTCACCGCCGAGGAGCTACGCGCCCTGGCGATCTTCTTGGGCGCCGGGAGTGGGCAACTCAAGGACATCGAAGCTCTGGGGATCGATGCTCGCCGAAAGAATGCCGCAGGTGATCCATACACCGATGTCGGCCCAGAATCATGGCGGCGAGTCGCCTACCTGGAAGCCAAGGCA
>JALZNB010000303.1 GCA_030857905.1 Actinomycetota bacterium | reverse complement strand
GGCATTTTCCCGGCCCTGATCCAGAGTCCAGAGTACGTCGATGCTCTGATCAAGGCTACCGAAGGTATTTGGCTGAATGAGCTGGACTACACGGCACGTGCCGCGAAGGTCGCCTTCCGCATCGAGCGGCAGCGGTTGGTGTTCGACTCACCCGAAGCGAGCAAAGTCCATCTCTTCTTCACCGACGACACCTTCGACACCGGCGTTGGCGAGACTGTCATCCGAGCGCAACTGCGCCATGTGATCAGCGCGATCGAGCAGCACGAGAATCTCACCGTGCGGATCGTGCCCACGAAAGCTTGTAAGAATCCCGCACCACATGGCGGGCTGACCTTGTTCGACTTCGGCACGATCCTCCGGCCGATCGGCATCCAACCGATCATCTACGGACCATCCACCTACTTGGACAAGGCGGAGGATACTGCGCGCTTCAGCCGCGCGTTCGACAGATTTCGGGAAATAGCGTTAAGCCCGGAGGAATCACTTTCCGCGATTGAGGCGAAGTTGAAGGGAACCCTGTAGATGGTTGACGTTTTTCGTGACACCGGTTGGTTCAAGAGCAGCGCCAGTGGCGGTGCGAACGATGACTGTGTGGAGGTCCGGTTCATCGACGGGCGGGATGTCGGGGTTCGAGACTCCAAGAACCCTGGTTCCGCCTTCTCGGTGACCCGTGAGGGATGGACACGACTGATCGATGACATCGGCTAGCGAGACTATGGTCGCTCGGCCACCAGCACCGCCATAGGTAAACCGCTCACCGCGACCGCCCCAGGCAGGTCCGCAGCGGCACGACCGAAAGCGGCTTCATCCGAGAGGATGGAGCCGTTTTCGCTGTTGGCGTTGAACGGGATCCCGATGGCACTACGGGCCTGTCCTTGGATCAGGCTACGAACAAGCAAGCAACCGCTAAAAGTCGCCCGTCACCGATCGTGTCAGAAGGGCCAGCCGGTGACCGGGAGCGACAGTGCCGAGTCGACCGCGAGGGCCACGAACACCAGGGTCAGGTAGGTGTTCGACAGGTGGAACAGCTTCATCGGGTTGCCCGGTTCACCGCTGCGAACCGCCGTGTACAGCTTGTGCGCGAAGATCAGGAACCACAGCCCCGCGAGGATCGCGAACGTCGCGTACACCCATCCGGTCGCGGGCAACAGCAGCAGGGTCCACAGGACCATCACCCACGAGTACACGACGATCTGCTTGGCCACGTGCCGCGGCGTCGCGACCACGGGCAGCATCGGCACGCCCGCCGCCGCGTAGTCGTCGCGGAACTTCATGGCCAGGGCCCAGAAGTGCGGCGGAGTCCAGAAGAAGATGACACCGAACATGACCAGCGCGGGCCAGCCGATGTCGCCGGTCACCGCCGACCAGCCGATGACGACCGGCATACAGCCCGCCGCACCGCCCCAGACGATGTTCTGTGATGTACGCCGCTTCAGAATCATGGTGTAGACGAGGACGTAGAACAGGATCGCGCCCACGGCCATCGCGGCGGCCAGCAGGTTCGTGGTCGCCCACAGCCAGGCGAAGGACAGGACGCCGAGGATCACCCCGAAGATCAGGGCGCCTCGGGTGGTCACCGTGTGCTTGGCCAGCGGGCGGGATTTGGTGCGGTTCATCAACGCGTCGATGTCGGCGTCGACGACGCAGTTGAGCGCGTTGGCGCTGCCCGCGGCCATCGTGCCGCCGAGCAGCGTGGTGAGCACCAGCCACGGCGACGGGATGCCGCGCGCGGCCAGCATCATCGCGGGCACGGTCGTGACCAGCAGAAGTTCGATGATGCGCGGCTTGGTCAGCGCCACGTAGGCGCCAACCACCGACTTGATGTCCTTGCGGGGGGCCTCCGCCACAGCAGGAGAGTCGGCGGGCACGGGAATCACCGACGACATCTCGCTCCTCTTGGGTCTGGCCCCGCGACGTGGTGGACGGCGGGTCACCGCGGTTGCGTCACGCCACAGCAAATTTCTGAGTGGCACCGGTTCGAGATGTTAACCGCGCGCGGAGTGGGTACCCATATCGGGTGGTGGGGTGTCGTTCGAGGTTGGTCGCGAATCACACGCCGGTCGGCCCCCCGACTACGCTTGCCCTTGGACCAGGAATGACATGCGGGTCGAGGTACGTCGTCGGCACACGGAAGCGATTCCAGTCCCCGACGCGACGGCCGGAGCGATCCGCCAGATGTGGAAGTGGGAGCTGGAAGTCCGTGTCCGGTAGCAGTGATGTGCCCAAGAGTGATGTGCCCGCCGATTTGACCGAACTCACCACCGCCTCGCTGCCCGAGGACTGGACTGACCTGGACAAACGCGCCGTCGACACCGTGCGGGTGTTGGCCGCCGACGCCGTGCAGAACGTCGGCAATGGTCACCCCGGCACCGCGATGAGCCTGGCGCCGCTGGCGTACACGCTCTACCAGCGGGTGATGCGGCATGACCCGAGTGATCCCGAGTGGATCGGCCGCGACCGGTTCGTGCTCTCCTGCGGGCATTCGAGCCTGACGCTGTACCTGCAGTTGTTCCTCTCCGGCTACGGCCTGGAGATCGAGGACATCGCCGCGCTGCGCACCTGGGGTTCCAAGACCCCCGGGCACCCCGAGCACGGCCACACCCCTGGCGTGGAGATCACCACCGGTCCGCTGGGCCAGGGCTTCGCCTCCGCGGTGGGCATGGCCATGGCCGCCCGTCGTGAGCGCGGTCTGTTCGACCCGGACGCCGCGCCGGGCACGAGTATCTTCGACCACTTCGTCTACGTGGTCGCCTCAGACGGCGACATCGCGGAGGGCGTCACCTCGGAGGCGTCGTCCATCGCGGGTCGCCAGGAACTCGGCAACCTGATCGTCTTCTACGACGACAACGAGATCTCCATCGAGGACGACACCAACATCGCGATGTCGGAGGACACCGCGGCGCGATACGAGGCCTACGGCTGGCACGTGCAGACCGTCGAGGGCGGCGAGAACGTCACCGGCATCCTGGACGCGGTCGCGGCGGCCAAGGCGGAGACCTCGCGGCCGTCGTTCATCCTGTTGCGCACCATCATCGGCTTCCCCGCGCCCAACCTGATGAACACCGGCAAGGCGCACGGCGCGGCACTCGGCGACGACGAGATCACGGCCGTGAAGAAGATCCTCGGCTTCGACCCGGCGAAGACCTTCGAGGTCGACGCCGCCGTGCTCGCGCACGCCCGTGGGGTCGCCGAGCGCGGCAAGGCGACTCGCGTCGCGTGGGAGAAAGACTTCGACGCCTGGGCGAAGGCCAACCCGAAGCGGCGTGAGCTGCTGGACCGGGCCACCAATTACCGCCTGCCCGACGGTTTCGACGAGGCCCTGCCGAGCTGGGACCCAGACCCGAAGGGGGTCGCCACCCGCAAGGCCTCAGGCGAGGTGCTCAACAAGATCGGCGGCCTGCTGCCGGAGCTGTGGGGCGGCTCGGCCGACCTCGCGGAGAGCAACAACACCACCATCAAGGGCGCCGACTCGTTCGGTCCCGAGGCGGCGACCACGAAGCAGTGGAGCGCCAACCCGTACGGCCGCACGCTGCACTTCGGGGTGCGCGAGCACGCGATGGGCTCGATCCTCAACGGCATCGTGCTGCACGGCCCGACCCGGCCCTACGGCGGCACGTTCCTGGTGTTCAGCGACTACATGCGCCCGCCGGTGCGGCTCGCCGCGCTGATGGGCCTGCCGACCACCTACGTCTGGACGCACGACTCGATCGGTCTCGGCGAGGACGGCCCGACGCACCAGCCGATCGAGCACCTGGCCGCGCTGCGTGCGATCCCTGGTCTGGTCGTGCTGCGCCCGGGCGATGCCAACGAGACGTCCGCGGCGTGGAAGGCGATCCTGTCGCAGTCCAGCGCGCCGGTCGGGCTCGCGCTGACCCGGCAGAACCTGCCGGTGTTGGAAGGCACGAAGGAACTCGCCGCCGAGGGTGTGCGCAAGGGCGGCTACGTTTTGGCCGACGCCAGCGAGGGCATTCCGCAGGTAGTGCTCATCGGTACGGGGTCGGAGCTGCAGATGGCGTTCGAGGCCCGCAAGGTTCTCGAAGCCGATGGCGTGCGCACCCGTGTGGTGTCCATGCCGTCGATCGAATGGTTCGACGCGCAGGAGCAGGCCTACCGCGACACCGTGATTCCGCCGACGGTGAAGGCGCGGGTCGTGGTCGAGGCCGGGATCGCCCAGCCGTGGCACCGCTTCGCCGGGTCGACCGGGGAGATCGTGTCCATCGAGCACTACGGCGCCTCCGCCGACTACCAGACCCTGTTCCGTGAGTTCGGTTTCACCACCGAGGCCGTCGTCGCGGCGGCCCACCGCTCCATTGGCGCGACTGGAGGCCAGCAGTGAGTGATCACCTCAAGACCCTCTCCGAGGCCGGAGTCTCGATCTGGCTGGACGATCTGTCCCGCGAGCGTCTGACCTCGGGCAACCTCGCCGAACTGATCCGCGACAAGCACGTCGTCGGGGTGACCACGAACCCGACGATCTTCGCGGGCGCGCTCGCGAACGGCGAGGCCTACGACGAGCAGGTGCGGGAACTGGCCGCGCGTGGGGCGTCACTCGACGCCGCGGTGCGCGAGCTGACCACCTCCGACGTGCGCAACGCCTGTGACCTGTTCCGTGGCATCTGGCAGGCCACCGACGGCGTCGACGGCCGGGTGTCGATCGAGGTCGACCCGCGCTTGGCCGCCGACACCGACGCGACCGTCGCCGAGGCTCAGGAGCTGTGGAAGACCGTCGACCGGCCGAACCTGCTGGTCAAGATCCCGGCGTCGATCGAGGGTCTGCCCGCGATCACCGCCACCCTCGCCGCGGGCATCAGCGTCAACGTGACGCTGATCTTCTCCGTCGAGCGCTACCGCGCGGTGATGGGGGCCTTCCTCGACGGCCTCGAACAGGCCAAGGCCAACGGCCACGACCTGCGCACGATCGAGTCGGTGGCGTCGTTCTTCGTGTCCCGCGTGGACAGCGAGATCGACAAGCGGCTCGACGCGATCGGCACCGAGGCCGCCAGGGAACTCAAGGGGAAGGCGGCCGTGGCGAACGCGCGGCTGGCCTACTCGGCGTTCCTCGACGTCTTCAGCGGTGAGCGCTGGGACGCGCTGCTCGCCGACGGCGCGCACTCGCAGCGTCCACTGTGGGCCTCGACCGGGGTGAAGAACCCGGACTACAAGGACACTCTGTACGTCGACGAGCTGGTCGTGGCCAACACGGTCAACACCATGCCGGAGAAGACCATGCACGCGGTCGCCGAGCACGGCAAGATCGAAGGTGACAAGGTGACCGGGACCGGCGACGCGGCCCAGGAGGTCTACGACCGACTGAGCTCCGTCGGGATCGACATCGATGACGTGTACCGCACCCTGGAGACCGAGGGCGTGGAGAAGTTCGAGAAGTCGTGGACCGAGTTGCTGGAGACGGTTCAGGGACAGCTCGAGAAGGCCAAGTAAGACACCGCACTACAGGAGAGGTTGACGCCGCCGATGGCAGCAGAGCGTCCCGGACAAGTCGCAGTAACACTGATTGACGAGCGGCTCGCCGAGGAGGCCGCTCCGCTCGTTCAGCGCCTGGTCGCCGACCGGGTGGCGTCACAGATCTCCGCACAGGTGCCGAGCCTGTGGGGTCCGGACGCGGAGTCCGAGGCGGCGATCCGTCTCTCGTGGACCTCGCTGCACGAGACGTCGCGACCACTGCTCGCCGAGATCGATGCCCTCCGCGCGGAATTGCGCGCGGAGGGCGTCGACCGGGTCGTGCTCGCGGGGATGGGCGGCTCCTCGCTGGCCCCCGAGGTGATCACCGCCACCGCGGGGGTGCCGTTGACCGTGCTCGACACGACCGACGCCGGTCAGGTCGCCGACGCGCTCGCCGGGGATCTCCATCGGACGGTGCTGGTGGTGTCGTCCAAGTCGGGGTCCACTGTGGAGAC
This sequence comes from Actinomycetota bacterium, assembly GCA_030857905.1. Classification (GTDB taxonomy): domain Bacteria; phylum Actinomycetota; class Actinomycetes; order Mycobacteriales; family Pseudonocardiaceae; genus Actinokineospora. The sequence continues at coordinate 3,439 of JALZNB010000303.1, read as the reverse complement.
CGACAGCCACCGGCGGATCTTCGAGGCCGCGTTCGCCGCCGAGGGCATCGACGCCGCCTCGCGGATCGTCGTGGTGACCGATCCCGGTTCGCCACTGGAGAAGGTGGCCAGTGACGCCGGGTATCGGCGAATCTTCCAGGCCGACCCGAACGTGGGCGGCCGGTACTCGGCGCTCACGGCGTTCGGTCTCGTCCCCTCGGGTCTGGCCGGTGCCGATGTGGCCGGGCTACTCGACGACGCGGCCGCTGCCGCGCCGCTGCTGTCCGCCGACACCGAGAGCAACCCCGCGCTCATCCTCGCCTCCGCACTCGCGGGGGCCCACGCGCGCGGCGCGGAGAAGGTCGTACTGGCCGACACCGGGTCGGGCATCAGCGGGTTCGGTGACTGGGTCGAGCAGTTGGTGGCGGAATCGACCGGCAAGAACGGCACCGGGTTGCTGCCCGTGGTCGTGGACAAGCCGAACTCCCCCGGTTTCGCCGACGCGGGCGACGACGCGACAGCCGTCGCCATCGGCCCGGCGATCGATGTCGGCGATTACCCGGAGGCGATCGACGGAACCGGCGCGAGGATCGGGATCAGCGTCGAGGGTCCGCTCGGTGGGCTGATGCTGCTGTGGGAGTACGCCACGGCGGTAGCGGGCAGGTTGCTCGGGATCGACCCGTTCGACCAGCCCGACGTCGAGGCGGCGAAGAACGCGGCGCGTGCGCTGCTCGACTCCCCCGGAGACGGCGCGGCGGCCACCGCGGCCTTTGTGGACGGTGACGTCGAGGTCTACGCGTCGGCGGGTCTGCTGCCCGAAGGCACATCCGCGCTGCCCGCCGCACTACAGGCGTTGCTGGCCGCTGTCCCCGACGCGGGCTACGTCTCGGTGCAGGCCTACCTGGACCGTCTCGACGACGCGTCGATGATCGTGCTGCGCACCGAGATCGCTCGGCACAGCGGCGTGCAGACAACGTTCGGTTGGGGCCCACGGTTTCTGCACTCGACCGGGCAGTACCACAAGGGTGGACATCAGAACGGCGTGTTCCTGCAGATCACCGGCGTGGTCGAGGAAGACCTCGCGGTTCCCGACCGGCCGTACGGGCTGGCCACGTTGCAGCACGCACAGGCGCTGGGCGACGGCCAGGTACTCGTCGAGCACGGTAGGCCGGTGCTGCGCCTGCACTTCACCGACCGAGCGGCGGGCCTGGCCCGGCTTGTCGGGGCGCTCGCGGAGGTGACCGCGTGACGAAGACGTGGATCAATCCGCTGCGCGACGAGCGGGACAAGCGGCTGCCGCGCATCGCCGGGCCGTGCGGACTGGTGATCTTCGGCGTGACCGGTGACCTGTCGCGCAAGAAGCTGATGCCCGCGATCTACGACCTGGCCAACCGCGGTCTGCTGCCGCCGGGCTTCTCCCTCGTCGGGTTCGCCCGGCGCGACTGGGCCGACCAGGACTTCGGACAGATCGTCTACGAGGCGGTCAAGCAGCACTCGCGCACCCCGTTCCGGGAGGCGGTGTGGGACCGGCTCGCCGAGGGTTTCCGGTTCGTGCAGGGCAGTTTCGACGACGACGCCGCCTTCGACCACCTCAGTGCCACGGTCGCCGACCTGGACGACCTGCGCGGCACCAGCGGCAACCACGCGTTCTACCTGTCGATCCCGCCGGGGGCGTTCCCGGTGGTGACCAAGCAGCTCGCCCGCTCCGGCCTGGCATCGGCGGACACCGCCGACGGCTGGCGCCGGGTGGTCATCGAGAAGCCGTTCGGCCACGATCTGAGCAGCGCCAAGCAGCTCAACCAGGTGGTCAACAAGGTCTTTCCCGAGGAGTCGGTGTTCCGCATCGACCACTACCTCGGCAAGGAGACCGTGCAGAACGTGTTGGCGCTGCGCTTCGCCAACCAGCTCTTCGAACCGATCTGGAACGCCAACTACGTCGACCACGTGCAGATCACCATGGCCGAGGACATCGGCCTCGGCGGCCGCGCGGGCTACTACGACGGCATCGGCGCCGCGCGTGATGTGATCCAGAACCACCTGCTGCAACTGCTCGCGCTGACCGCGATGGAAGAGCCGGTCTCCTTCCACCCCAAGGCGTTGCGCACCGAGAAGATCAAGGTGCTTGAGGCCACCAAGCCGGTCGGCCCGTTCGGTGAGACCACCGCGCGCGGCCAGTACACCGGCGGCTGGCAGGGCGGGCAGAAAGTGCCCGGCCTGCTGGAGGAGGAGGGTTTCGCCAAGACCTCCACCACCGAGACCTTCGCCGCGATCACCCTTGAGGTCAACACCCGGCGCTGGGCTGGGGTGCCGTTCTATCTGCGCACCGGCAAACGGCTCGGTCGCCGGGTCACCGAGATCGCCGTGGTGTTCAAGCGCGCGCCGCACCTGCCCTTCGACGACACCGCGACCGAGGAACTGGGGCAGAACGCCCTGGTGGTGCGGGTGCAGCCGGACGAGGGCGTGAGTATGCGGTTCGGCTCGAAGGTGCCGGGCAACTCGATGGAGGTGCGCGATGTGTCGATGGACTTCAGCTACGGCCACTCGTTCACCGAGTCCTCGCCGGAGGCCTACGAGCGGCTGATCCTCGACGTGCTGCTGGGTGAGCCGTCGCTGTTCCCGGTGAACGAGGAAGTCGAGCTGTCCTGGGAGATCCTGGAACCGGTGCTCAAACACTGGAAGAGCGCGGGCAAGCCGGAGGGGTACCGGGCCGGTACCTGGGGTCCCGATTCGGCGGACAAGATGATGTCGCGCACCGGCCGGACATGGAGGCGACCGTGATCATTGATCTTCCGTCGACGACGACATCGCAGGTCAACGCCAAGCTGGTGCACCTGCGCGAGCAGGGCGGGGCGAACACGCTGGGCCGGGTGCTGACGCTGGTGATCGTCACCGATGACGGTGAGCACACCGAGGACGCCATCGACGCGGCCAACGACGCCAGCCGCGAGCACCCGTGTCGGGTGATCGTGGTGGCCCAGGGCGCGAAGAAGGCGGCGGCCCGGTTGGACGCGCAGATTCGTGTCGGTGGTGACGCGGGTGCCAGCGAGGTCGTAGTGCTTCGGCTCTACGGCGCCCTCGCGAGCGAAGGCGCGAGCTGCGTGATCCCGCTGTTGCTCCCCGACGCGCCGATCGTGGCGTGGTGGCCGTTCGAGGCGCCCGCGCGGCCCGCGGACGATCCGATCGGCAAGCTGGCGCAGCGGCGGATCACCGACTCGGCCGCCGACCGCAACCCGATCAAGGCGTTGGAGGCACGGCAGAAGTCCTACGCCGAGGGCGACACCGACCTCGCGTGGACGCGGTTGACGTTGTGGCGCGCGATGTTGGCCTCCTCGCTCGACTTGCCACCGTTCGAGAAGGTCACCTCGGCTGCGGTGACGGGCGAGGCCGACTCGCCGTCGACGGATCTGCTCGCCGCGTGGTTGGCCTATCGGCTGAAGATTCCGGTGACCCGCTACAAGGC
>JALZNB010000293.1 GCA_030857905.1 Actinomycetota bacterium | reverse complement strand
CTTGGCGACCACCCGCAGTTCGACCTTCTTGCCGACCGCCGCTCCCGGCAGTTCGGACAGGTCGGCGAACACCCGGTAGGGCGCGGCGTCGTCGGTGCCCAACAGGGTCCACTCGCCCTGCCCCTCGACCTTGGCGGCGAAGGTGGCCTCGGCGAAAGGCGAGACGATCCCGTCAGCGCGCAGTTCCACTCGATCGTCCAACACGGTGCCGACAATGGGCGCGACCATGGTCGGAGTCGGCGTGGCGGTGTCGAGCTTGCGGTCCGCCTTCAGCACGGTCGCCGAGAACGCGGGCACGGTGACGCGCACCTTGGAGTCCGCCTCGCTGACCGGGCCGGGGCCACGACTGGGAAACGTGGTGCGAAAGCCCATCCGCGCGTAACGGACCGGGACGTCCACGGTCGTTGGCGCGGCGCCCGCGTTCACCACGACCAGGTGCTCGGTCTGGTCGGACGCGGCGATCCGGCTGAACGCGAGCACATCACCATCGGCGTGGCGCAGCACCTGGTTTCCCTCGCGCCACACCGCATCACAATCCACAAAGGACGCCAGATCCTTGAGCTGTCGATAGAGCGGGTGGTCGGCGCGGAAGTTGTCCTGCGCGCCCGTGCGGTCGGAGCCGATCAGGTCCTCGGCCGCGTACTCGGGCGTCGTGCTGGCGAACATGTCCTGGCGCGCGGCCTTGTCACCGCCGGTGCCCGCGAAACCTTGCTCGTCGCCGTAGTAGACCACCGGGTTGCCGCGCCACAGATACATCAGGGTGTTGCCTAGGCGCAGCCGGTCGAGCAGCTCCTGTTCGGTAATGCTCGGCCGTTCCTGTCGAATCATCCAGGCCATCCGGCCCATGTCGTGATTGCCGAGGAAGGTCGGCAGCGACGCGGCGTTGGAGTCCGCGTCCGTGTACTGGTCATCGGCCAGCAGTACCTCGCTCAGGCGCTGCGATCCCTTGCCGGAGAGTAGGTTGAGCGCGCCACTCTGGAACGGGAAATCCAGCGTCGACTGCATCCGGCCGGTCGTCGTGTAAGAAGAGGTGAGAGTGGTGTCGGAGCTGAAGACCTCGCCGAAGACGAAGAAGTCCTTCTTGCCCCTGGACTTGGCGTAGGCCCGCACGTGCGGCGCGAGAGCCTGCCAGAACTCCATGTTGACGTGCTTGACGGTGTCCACCCGGTATCCGTCGATTCCCAGGGTGTCGATCCAACTGGTGAAGATCTGCTTCATGCCGTCGACGACCGCGGGGTTCTCGGTCATCAGATCGTCAAGACCGAAGAAATCACCGTACTCGTTGGATTCGCCGCTGAAGGTGGAGTCACCACGGTTGTGGTAGAGCGCGGGATCGTTGAGCCAGGACGGAGTCTTGGCGCGTGCGTCGCCCTCGGAGCGGAACACCGGGGTGTACGGAAAGGACGATGCGGGGTCCAGCGTCGGGAAGTCCGGCTGCCCCGCCTTGGCCGCGATGTCGACCGGGTTGCCGGCCGCGTCGAGGTAAGGCTGGGCGCCGGTACCGACGTAGTTGTACTTCTTTTCCGCGTAATCGATGATGTCGGCGGTGTGGTTGGCGACGATGTCGAAGAACACCTTCATCCCACGCTTGTGCGCGTCCGCGATCAGCGCCCGCATCTCCTGCGTGCTGCCGAAGTGCGGGTCCAGCCGAGTGAAATCGGTGGTCCAATAGCCGTGGTACCCCGCCGAGATGTCCGCTCCGCTGCCCTGCACCCACTGATTCGCGAACATCGGCGTCATCCAGATCGCCGTGGTTCCCATACCCTGCAGGTAGTCCAGTTTGCCGTGCAGACCGGCCAGGTCGCCACCGTGGTAGAAACCCTTGTCGGACGGGTCGAAGCCGGTCTTGAGCCGGTCGGGGTCGGCGGTGCCGCCCCGGTCGTTGCGGGGGTCGCCGTTGGCGAACCGGTCCGGCATCACGAAGTAGAACCGTTCGCCGGACAGGTCCGCGCGCAGCGCGTCCTTGGCGAGCTTCTTGTCGCCGGGACGTACGCTGTCGGCCAGGTCGAGGACCGCGCCGACCGCCAGCCGGTCGGAGTCGGGCGCCGCCACCGCGGCCGTCGGGGCGAGTGCGGGGACCAGCGTGACGGCGAGCAGTCCGCTTATGGCCAGAGCGAGGG
>JALZNB010000283.1 GCA_030857905.1 Actinomycetota bacterium | reverse complement strand
GGCGCACACCGACCGACTGGACGCCTCCGGTGGGTCGCACCAGCAGCGCGCTCGCCGCGGCCGCGCCCGGATCGGCGTCGAGCGCGTCTTCGAGGGCCGCGAGCCAACCCGGTTCCGGTGCGGCGTCGTCGTTGAGCCAGGCCACGAACTCGGTATCCGGTCGCACGGCGGCGAGGGCTCCCGCGTAGCCGAGGTTGACCGGCAGCCGCAGCACCTCGGGGGCACTGGGGTGCGCCGCGACGAGGTCGGCGGAGCCGTCGTCGGACGCGTTGTCGACGACTACTGTCCGATGTGGACGGGACTGTCCGGCGAGGGCGTCGAGGCAGGCGACGACGTGGTCGCGGCCACGCCAGGTGACCACCACGACGGTCGTGCGCGCTTTCACGGGACTGGACCGTACCGTGGTCGCGTGCCTGAGCTGGTTCTCCTCACCGAACAACTTCTCGCCCCCGTCCCGGGTGGCACGGGTCGCTACACCAGGGAACTGGCTGTCGCGTTGGCCGCGACGGCGCCGGACGGCTGGCACGTGACCGGGGTGACAGCCCGGCATCGTGAACCGCTGGCCGCTGTCGTGGACGGAGTGGGCGGCCCGCGTCCGCTCGTGCTGCCCCGCCGTGCGCTGACCCTGGCCTGGGAGAGGGGTGTGCCGTTCTGGCCGGGCGGCGACATCGTGCACGCGCCAACGCCACTCGCGCCCGCCTCGCCCCGGCGCGGGCGTGGCCTGGTCGTCACCGTGCACGACACCGTGCCGTTCACCCACCCGGAGACGCTGACGCCGCGCGGCGCCGCCTGGCATCAGGCGGTGATCCGTCGAGCCACCGTGCGGGCAGACGCGATCGTCGTGCCGACGGCCGCTGTCGCCGCTGAACTGGACCAGTACGCCCCGGGGCCCGCGCAGGTCCACGTCGTCGGCCACGGCGTGTCCGCGGCGCTGGACGCACCGGAGGCGGCGATCGTCGCCAAGGTGGCGACGAAGCTCTCTCTGCCTGAGAGTTACGTCCTGGCTGTGGGAACTGTCGAACCGCGTAAGGGTCTCGACGTGCTGATCGAGGCCATGGCCGCGCCGACCGCCCCCGACTTGCCGCTGGTCGTGGCCGGGCCGCCCGGGTGGGGTGCCGTTGACCTGCGTGCGCTGGCCGACCGGTACGGGTTGGCCCAGGATCGACTGCACCTGCTCGGGCGCATCACCGACGTCGAACTCGCCGTCGTGCTGCACCGAGCGGCAGTGCTGGCCGCGCCCAGCCAAGCGGAGGGGTTCGGCCTGCCTGTGCTGGAGGCGATGGCGGCGGGCGTGCCTGTCGTACATTCGGACGCGCCCGCGTTGGTCGAGGTCGCGGGTGGGGCTGGGGTGCTCGCTCGCCGAAACGACCCGATAGGGCTATCGCGCGCGTTGCGCGGAGTCATCGACGCGTCGGAGACCACCGCGGCCATGATTGATCGCGCCCGAACTCGCGCGGCCACGTTCACCTGGGCCAAAGCCGCGATATCGCTCTGGGAGCTGCACTTGCGAATAGCCGCTGCGAAGCGGGGGGAATGAACCTCACAAACAGCACTTCACCCAATAGGGATGGCCTGAAGTTCATCAAGTCGTACTCTAGCGCGCGTGTCCTTGGCCGATCCTCGTGTGCTCGTCGACGCCACCGCCGTCCCAGCGGACCGCGGCGGCGTCGGACGGTACGTGGATTCGCTGGTCAACGCCCTCGACGCCGACGGTGCCGTGCTGAGCGTGGTCTGCCAACCCAGGGACGCCGAGCTGTACGGCCTGCTCGCCCCGAACGCCAGGATCGTGCCGACCTCGGAGTCGGTCACCGCCCGCACCGCCCGCCTGACCTGGGAGCAGACCACCCTGCCGCGCCTGGTCAGAAGGCTCGGCGTCAACGTGCTGCATTCACCGCACTACACGATTCCACTGGCAAGTCCGGCTGCCTCGGTCGTCACCCTGCACGACGCCACGTTCTTCACCGACGCGATGCTGCACCACTCGATCAAGGCCAAGTTCTTCCGCGCCTGGACCAGGACGGCGCTGGCCCGCGCGTCCCGCTGTGTCGTGCCCAGTATGGCGACGGCCGACGAGCTGACCAGGGTCGCGGGCGCCAACCCGGCGACCATGGACGTCATCCAGCACGGGGTCGACACCGACCGGTTTCACCCGCCGTCACCGGCGGAGGTCCGCGCGGCCCGCGACGCGGTCGGTCTCGGCGACCAGCGATATGTCGCGTTCCTTGGTGCGCTGGAACCGCGCAAGAACGTCCCGGCTCTCATCCGTGGCTTCGCGGCGGCCTGTCGCGGTCGCGTTGACGCGCCGTCGCTGGTGCTCGCCGGGCAGCCCGGTTGGGACCACCAGATCGAACGAGCGCTGGACGCCGTGCCGCACCGGTTGCGTGTCATCCGCGCGGGCTACCTGCCATTCGACAATCTCGCGGGCTTCCTCGGTGGTGGCGACCTGGTCGCTTATCCGAGCCTGGGGGAGGGCTTCGGGCTGCCGGTTCTGGAAGCGATGGCCTGCGGTGCCTGCGTGCTGACGACCCGACGGTTGTCGCTGCCGGAGGTCGGTGGTGACGCGGTCGCGTACTGCGGTGTCGGCGCGGGGGACATCGCCGCCGCGCTCGCCGAGCTGCTCGACGACCCGACCCGCCGGGCGGTGCTGTCCGCATCGGCGCAGCAGCGGGCGAAGGATTTCTCCTGGGCGCACAGCGCCGAACGCCACCGCACCGCCTATGGCCAGGCATTCATCGCGCACCGCAGGGGCCGGTGAGCCGCGCGTCCGGGTGGTGCAGAATTGTCGTCCGTGACCTCTGCCTATGGTGATGACCTCGCTGTGGTGACCGTGACGTACTCGCCAGGGGAGACCCTGCCCCGTTTCCTCGACACCCTCGCCAAGGCGACGACTCGGTCGGTGCACGTGGTCTTGGCGGACAACGGTTCCGTGGACGGCGCTCCAGAGGCGGCGGAGTCGTCAAGGGAGAACGTGTCGCTGGTCCGCACGGGTGGCAACCTCGGTTACGGCGGTGGGGCCAATCGCGGGGTCGCGTCCCTCGACGCGCGCTACGGCTGGATCGTGGTCTCGAACCCGGACGTCGAATGGGGGCCGGGCTCGCTGGACGTGTTGCTCGACGCGGCGTCCCGGTGGCCGCGCGGGGGCATGTTCGGACCGTTGATCACCGACCCGGGCGGCAGGGTCTACCCGTCGGCGCGCGAGGTGCCGACCCTCGGCAAGGGCATCGGGCACGGCCTGTTGGGGAAGGTGTGGCCCGCGAACCCGTGGTCCACCGCGTACAAGCAGTCCGATTCCGATATCCGGGAGCGGGTGGCGGGCTGGCTCTCCGGCTCCTGTTTCCTCATCCGTCGCGACGCCTTCGACTCGGTGGACGGGTTCGATTCCCGGTATTTCATGTATTTCGAGGATGTGGACCTCGGCGAACGGCTGGGGCGGTCCGGGTGGCAGAACATCTACGTGCCCAGCGCCGAGGTGATGCACATTCAAGGTGTGTCCACGTCTCGGGCGTCGTCGAAGATGTTGGCCGCGCACCACGCGAGCGCTTATCGCTATATCGCCGACCGCCACCCCGGCGTGGCGTGGGCCCCGGTCCGGGCCGCCGTCAAAGCCGGGCTGAGGCTGCGACTCAAGCTGCAGACCCGCTGACCACGATGGTGGCGTAGCGCTGCGACCAGGCCTGTTCGCCCTTATTCTCGGATCGTCCGGGAGGAGTGGGCGAACATGCGATCCTTTTTCGCGCGGCGCGAAGCCGCACCGCACCGGCCGTGGTACCTGGTCCCCGTCGCGGTCAATTCCCGGGAGTACCGAGAGCACTGCCTGTCCCGGGATTTCGTCGAACTCGTCGAACGGCGCGGTATCCGCGAGATGGGCGGGCTCGACCTGCTCACCAGGGCATTGGACGAGTCCGGTCCCTCCGGGCTGATGAGCGTGGCCAATCGGCTGCTCTCGTCGCCGGAGTACGCCGACCACGATTCGATCTACGGGTGGCTGGATTTCGCCTACGCCGACGAGGACAACGCGGCCGCGCTCGAATCGCTGCGGACCGGCCTGGAGCGGTGTCCGCGCAAGACCGGCCTGCTGCACAAACTCGGTGTGCGCATGGCGAAGATGGGGCTCGCCGCCGAGGCTGTCTACTATTGGGCGCAATCGGTGCACTGCAATGAATTGTCGCTGAACGCGCCCAATTCGGATGTCTACCGGTGTCTGGCCCACGTCTCGGCGACCTACGGCGACGACCCGGTGCCGGACTGGTTCATCGCCCGCGCGACCACCTATGACGCGCCGCAGGAATTCGAACTCTCGGCCGATATGGCCGCGACGATAACCGCGCTGTTCGACCGCGCAGACCCGGCCATGGGGAAAGTCGTCAGACTTCTGTACGAGCGGTACGGCTGAGGTCAGCCGTCCAGGCGTTGAGTGAGGGTCTGGCGGGGCGCCTGGGGCTGCTTGACCGTCGGCACCAGCCCCTCCATCCGCTGCGGTTGCTGCTGCGGCACCTGCGGTCGCGCCGGGGACGCCAGCGACTGGGTGGCCGCCTCCTGCGTGATCGCGGGCCGCTCATCCTCAGGGCCAGGCATCGGGAAGACCAGGGTCATGTCGGGGTCGCGCTCGTCCAGCGCCGAGACGACGATCCTGGGGATCTGCAAGGTCGCGGAGACGTCCATCGGCGATGTGGCGCTCTCCGGGGTGACCACGAAGGCCCCGCGCGCGCGAGCACGCGCGAGAATTGCGTCGGCCCGCTCAAGGGGGTCCATGTGTCCACCTCTCCTGGTCCGGTCCGCGATCACTGCAAGGGTAGCCGGTCGCGCCCCGCCCGGTGGGCGGAGACGAAACCAATCAGGTGTAGTCGTGTTCGCCGCGGTCGCGCAAAACCTCGGTCAACCGCTTGATGTCCTGCGCACGGTCGCGTTTGCACACCAGAACCGCGTCCTGGGTGTCGACCACGATCAGGTCCGACACGCCGAGTGTCGCCACGAGACGACCGCCGGAGGGCACGAGCACCACGTTCGAGCTGTCGATGCTGACGGTTCGCCCTGAGCCACCGACCGCCACCGTGCGGGTGCCTGGCGCCGAGTCGGTGCCGAGCAGGTCGCCGAGGGTGTCGAAGTCGCCGATGTCGCTCCAGCCGAAGTCGCCGGGAACGGTGGCGACCTTGCCGTCCTCGGCGGCCGGTTCCATCACCGCGTACTCGACGGCGACCTTCGGCACGGTCGGCCACAGTTCGGCGAGGACGTCGGACTGCGCCGGGGTGTCCCAGGCGTCGGCGATCGCGGCGATGGGTTCGGCCACGTCGGGGCGGCGGGCGGCCAGTTCGGCGAGGAACACGTCGGTGCGCCAGACGAACATGCTGGCGTTCCACAGGTAGTTCCCGGACGCCACGTAGCTCGTCGCCACGTCGAGGGTGGGCTTTTCTTTGAACTCCAACACCTTTTGCGACACGGACCGACGCGCGGGTTCGCTGCACCGGAGATAGCCGTAGCCGGTCTCCGGTCGGGTCGGGGTGATGC